>CAITCX010000446.1 GCA_903890885.1 uncultured Dehalococcoidia bacterium | reverse complement strand
GTGCGTTTGGTAAGGTTTACGCCAGCGCCTGTTGATACTATGTATCCTCCGGGAGCATGGGCACCGGCCTGGCCATATAAATATTAGCAAGATAATCACTCTTATTTTAAAGGAGGTATGATACCATGAAGCTATCAAAGGATTTCGGAGTTCGTGCGTTACTGGCGCTAATCGCGGCGCTGGGTTACTACATCCCTCTCATCTATGTTGTTACCCGATTTAGCCTTGCCGCCGAGACCATGCTGGCGATTCTTGGAGCGGCCAGCGCTCCATGGTTGCTCGCAATGGGTTTCTATTTTGGAAGCCATATCGCTGGCAAGGAAAACCCACCGGGTCCTGAAGCACCCACGCCAAGCAAAACTTAGAAAGACAATAGCTCTGCTTTTACAATTGGAGGGAATGTGGAAAAGATAAAGTACACCATCGTGGTTACGAAACTAAGAACATCGGAAGTTATAGAATTAACCCCTGGGACGATTGTAGTGAGTTTCACTCGGCTGACAGGCTTAATGGTAGATTTTGAACACAGTTGGTTAATGATATGTCTGGAACCGGTGAATGAAATATAATACCAATTATCTTGCGTCTACGCGGGGTAGAGCAGCGACAGCTCGCCTAAGCCCATAACCAGGAGGTCGAGGGTTTGAGTCCCTCCCCCGCTACCAGTACTTAGATACTGTGGAGGAGATTAGAAAATGTCAGTAAGTTTGGAAGCCAAATATGCGTATCTGTCAACAAAGCAACTATTTGGGTGCCCGGAATGCGGTCTTGTTCTCTTCTTCCCTGAGTCTTCATTCCCAGCTGAGATACTGTCCGAGACCAGTTCCACCAGGAATATGTCTTCAAAAGAAAAATACTGCTTCATCTGCGAAGAAAACAGGGTGTTTCTTCCTTTATTTAAACTTGCAAAGATGGGGCAGAGTATTAAACAGTAGCCAAATACTGTGAGGAGAAAATGAATCTAACCAGGAAGCGAAAAGAAGCGCTAGAGAAAATCACAGGTAAAGTCTGGGATACATGGCATCCTCTAGCAATTTCAGCCTTTTTTGCTTTTACCGAAAGAGGCGAAAAGGTAACCGTGCCGGCTTGCGCCTTTAGCGATTTTGAGACTTTGATGGAGTATCATCGGACTCACCCCATCGTAGTAGAGACCTGGAAGTATGACTTTTGCTCTCATGGCGCGATGCCGCCTATATTATTCCCCTGGGACTTCTTCAATCAAAGTTACCCGGACAACTATATCAGGCATGTACTAGAGGTCTACCAATCAGTTAAGGGTTCCATACCCATTGACGAACATTCGGGCTGTAAAAAGGAAGCTGAACGACTGGGAGTACCTTTAACATTAAATTGAGTAGTAGAGTAATACTTTCGAGGGGGCTAATATGACAGAGTTAAATAATAAAACAATCATCTGCGACCAATGTAAGCAACTTATCCTGCATCCCGGGCTCATGGGGGTACACCTACGATACCGCGCTAACGTCGGTCTGGAAGATGGTTTAATAACGGGGTTCGTGGAGGTAGAGCTTGAGGGTGATTTCTGCGATGCCACCTGCCTCCACAATTTTGGATATATAAAAGCCCTGGGCAAAGACCCTACAGCGGCATATGTAGACCAGAAGACCTTCATTAGGGAATAGTGCTGGTGTCCGAGCCGTACACGCCCGGCTTACACCTCGAGGGAAATGGTAGGCGAAGTCGCCGCGAGCCAGCAAATGATATTAGGGCAGGCGTAGCTTAGCGAACCGGACGGGGGGAATGGGATCCCTCTGGTGAATGTACACGCTAACCCGTATTCCGGGAGAGGCGGGACAGCCCTATCTGAAAGTTAAACAGTAGAGTAACACCGTGGATGTATCAATGAAGGATATTAGTGCAAAAACATTGATAGAGATATGGCTGGCGTCTTTCTTTGGGACGCTAGTAATATTTTCTCTTATTATGGAAATTTTAGGCAAACACTAGTCTTATATCGTCAAGGAGGAAAGCCTTATGTCAAAGTTAGGACCAAAGTGCCAGAAGTGCCAGGAGTTTACTTATTGGGTCGGCGCCCTGATTGGTGGCACACAGGTATTTGGCTACCCGGAATACGGCCTCCTCTATTTTGAACCACCAAAGAAAGTTGAACCAGCCCCCAGAAAGAGTTTATTCGAGACGTTCGGTTTTGGGGGTTGGGAGTCTTTCCCGTACTAATCAGTATACAAGGTAAACAGTACCGCAATACTATTGAAGGAGGGTATTATGGACGAATTACAGAATCTCATAGAAAGAATTGGCAGAAAAGAGTACGGGCAAAACTATAATCCGGGATATTATGAAGTACGTCCCATCTTGCCGGAGGACGTCGGTTTAAAGACTTGGATGTGGTACGAAAACGATATAAAAATTTGTCCGACCAATGTTCATTTGGTACTATTTGGCATTCAATGCCAGTTACTTTTACAGGTTACTTTTCGCAGACCAATTTCGGGTAACATCGTCGCGATAGCTACAACAGGGCAGCCATTTTACACGCCATACTACTGGGAAAAATTAAAGGAGCTCACGGTTCATTTTGGTTATTTGGAAAAACCACCTAGCCAATCTATCCAATATATCGCTTTCTCATTTCTCGGGTTTGCTGTTGAACCAATAGGATCCTTAGTAGAACCATAACAGTACCGCAATACTGTCGATATATAACGATAGATACCGATAAATACCGGAAGGATAGAGTATGAATGGGTCACATTTTGGAGCATGGTTGCAGGCGTCTTTTGTGATTAAAGAAATAGAAAAGGCTCAACCGCCAAAAAGATGGAACGAAGTATATAAAAGAGCCTTCTATCTTTCGAATCAATCTATTGTGAACGGGATTTGGGAGAAAAATAGATAGTATGACCATACCGTAGATTGAAAGGAAATATTAGATGCTGAATGATATGGAAATCCTCCGCAGGGCTTACGATTACGAAAACGACAGCCGGCGGAAGACCAGCAAAATATATAGCACCAGCTGGGAGTACTACACCATCGGTGCCAAGCTTTCGGATATCAAGCGTCTGATTGATGATGGCATGGTTGTAATCGTCGCCAAATTCAACGGCGGGGTGACCAAGTACAAGCTCACCGAGAAGGGAGCCGCCTTTGTTTTTTCTCAGAACATGGAACATGAATTTGAGAAAGTCCCGGCGTCGACCATCTTGGAAGCCATGGACCTGGTAATTGGTTTCGATGACCTTAAAGATGAAATTGCCTACTCAATCGAATCAAGAAAGCGGACGCATTACCTTCTTGAGGGTCCGCCGGCATGTGCTAAATCACTCATCCTGGAAGCAGTGCGCGTTTCAGTCCCAGGGGCGTACATCGCCTTCGGCTCCCGGACATCTGCCGCCGGCCTGTCGGATATTCTTTTCGAGCGGCAGCCGCGGATTCTCCTCATGGATGAAGTTGATAAGATGGACCATTACTGCTTTTCTGTTCTCCTCGGGTTGATGGAGAGTGGTGAGATCCTGGAAACCAAGAGTCAGAAGACGCGGGGCGTTAAGCTCGAGACAGCCGTTATAGGCGCTTGTAACTCCTCAGTCAAGTTCTCAAAAGAGTTCCTATCCCGTTTCGATTGGCATATCCATTTCCCCCAATACACTAAGAAAGAATTCATCAATGTTTGCCGCGGTTTTCTTTCCAAATCGACAACCTGCCCGGCTGACCTGGCAGAGACAATCGGCCGCCTGGTGCATGATCATGAGCTTGGTGACATGCGCCGGGCCCGGGCTGTTTGGAAATCCATGCGGGAGCCGAACCTGGAGGAAATGAACCGGGTCATAGAGATGATGCTGAAATACAGCGACAACAACGATGGCCGGAAGAAAGCAGAGCCGGCCGGGAAAAGGTTGCCGGGAATATAATATGGAATATTATTTAGGAGGTAATTTTAATGAAATGTCCTTTTTGCCCTGATGAATTCGAGGATGAAGAGAGTTTAAGAACGCACTGTGATTTAAAACATGCAGCGGTCTCCAACCTATCTAAAATGATGAATAATATGATGAATGAAATGGAGAGGCAACAATACCCTCAAACCGCAGCTAAACTTGCAGAAGTAGCTCTGCAAACTGGGAAGTCAGCTGAAGATGTTGTAACGATATATAGTGATATTCTCCGGCATTTGATGGGATCGCCTATTTAGCAAAAGGTAACTATCCCTTGAATACCAGTACACGTTTAATTGGCGTTATACGCAAAGGAGATGTAAAGATATGGACACAATATTGGTGGCTATCATGGCTGAGATTAAGGGGGAGGCGTTGAAAGAGGATATCAATTTAGCACGGTTGAAAAACTTGGTCGAGTTCGCCCTATATTATAAAAGTATGGCCGTTGATTCGGTTGGCGATATGTCACCAAGCTATCAAGGGAATATGCTCCCAGTCATAGGGCAGCCAGTAGCCTATGCT
>CAITCX010000445.1 GCA_903890885.1 uncultured Dehalococcoidia bacterium | reverse complement strand
CGCTCTTCAGCATCCTGATACCACAACACCTGAGTTCGTATTGCGCATCACTACTTAGTTTTCTGGCGTCTCTTTTCTCCATGAATATATTATGCCATAATCTAAGTGATTTGTCTACTATTTAGTTGCCGTGGTAATAATAGGCGATACTAAATTTGCCCCTGTTGTTTTGATCTAAAGCACTAAAGATAATGGGAAACTGCCAACTTTGTCCCAGAGGTTGAAAAGCAGACAGGTAATCTAGAGCAAATCTTTCTTGATCTGCTCAAACTGTTCCTGGTTAATTTCCCCCTTGGCATAGCGCTCTTTAAGAATATCCAGGGCCGAGGCGTTAGCTGAACAACAACCATGGGTCGTCCCGCCGCGCTGAACCAGGGCGATGAGACCCCAGATGAATAAACCCACAACCGCCAACATTAAAATACCCATAAACCACCCTCCTCCAAAACCGTACATCATTCTCGGCCCGATTATTCCCCAGCCCCGGCCTGCACAAAAGTATGCGGATGCATGCAAAACAACAGCCAGGACAACAAACAGTGCCAACAACAATCCGCCTACGATGACGGCTGTTATATTACCCTTATTCATTTTCCTTCTCCTTATCGGCAGAAAAGCCGAGAATAAAAGCCGACTCCGGCTATACAAATCCTGCTCGGATATCTCTATAATATTATAGACCTTATATATGACTATGTCTATCTGTTTTGTCTTCTATTAAAGAAAACCACGGCACTTGCCATACTTAACTGAGTT
This sequence comes from uncultured Dehalococcoidia bacterium, assembly GCA_903890885.1. Lineage (GTDB taxonomy): Bacteria > Chloroflexota > Dehalococcoidia > Dehalococcoidales > UBA3254 > UBA3254. The sequence goes on along the minus strand of CAITCX010000445.1, from coordinate 8,145 downwards.
ATTCCCTATATTAAAACTGTGCGGATATGATTTACAATTTCAGTATAATTGACTAAACTTATCTAACGATTTCTTTTCGATCGGTATTGAGGTGTGATTTATGAGGACCCACAAATGGTATTTTTCTATGATTTTGACTTTAGTGATTCTGCTGGCAGGCTCGTTTGGCCTGAGCTGCACATGCAGTCAATCTACGGTCGGAACAACCCCCCAGGCCTCTGCTGTCCAATCTAAGAATACAGCAACTGCCAAAGCTTCCGCTGTGCCACAGCAAACTAGCGAAAAAGGCGACCCGGACTGGTGGAAGAAACAGCCTGACCTTAAAAATGAGGAAATGGCTATCCAGGCTGTAATAGATAGTTTTAAAACTGCCCTGGCGGCCAAAGACGTCAAGCTTGCGGCCAGCTATTTTTCCCCTGATTCCAGGGATAAATACAGCCAGGTCTTGGCTATGTCTCCCGACTTATTGCCCCAGATGGCCAAAGACATGGAGAAAGCCACGCTGTCTTTCCTTTCTTTGGATACCGATTTTGATTTGAGTCGGATCGCTGAATACCAGTTTAAAGTGGACGGCAACACCTTTTCCATGGTCTTCATAAAAATTGACGGAAAGTGGATGCTTGAATCTTACTAAAGCAGAGAGGAATTATGAGAATTAAAACAGTCTTGAAAAATATCGCCAGCTTGATTTTGGCCACAGCCATAGCCGCTACCACTTTTTCCTTTAATTCCAATCAAGCCCAGGCCTGGGAGCAGGGAGCTAACGGCTCTCATGAGGAAATCAATAAAATAGCGGTAAGCCGCTTCTTCAACGCCTACGCCAGCAATCCCAAATATATCAACTCACCTATTGATCAGTCCCAGACGTTCATTGGCAACCAGACCACCTCAGCCACACTTGCGGCCAGCGGTTTCGCTATTAAAATGAACAGTTTAACTTTTGATCAGTGGGTAATCCACGGAGGATTTTCTGCCGATGAACCAGAGGTCTGGGCCTGTGTCCGCCATTTTTACGATCCACTAGCGGTTAACGGCGCTCCCCAATTGAGCGACCATTTAACGCTGCACGCTTTCGCTTATCCTACCATCAGCGCCAAGAAATGGGCTTTTGAATCAGACGAGAACCCTTACAGCTGGCGCAACGCCCTGGAATATTATAAACAGGCTATGGAAATTCCGGATGATGCCCAGATTACAGTAATCAAGGGTATGGACTTCAGGGACCCGGACATACAGGTGAGTTCAGCCGCTGGAGCCAGGAGCGCCTACCTAGGCAAGGCCTTCCGCTCGCTGGGAGAAACCATGCACATGATGGCCGACATCACTCAACCGTCACATGTGCGTAATGATTCTCACCCCGCCATCGACACCGACCCGCTGGAAAGCAACGTCAATAAAGACACCGTCAGAATGGTAAAAGACAGCTCCGTAGAACCCCTTTTTGGTAAAGCCATCGATTCCGCTTCTAATTTGGAAGTCATGTATGAAGATGTTGCCCGTCTCACTAATAGCTCGTTCTACACCGACGATACCATTTATGACAAGGCTTCCGGTGTGAATCCCAGGAACTGGGAAAATCCCTACCCGTACCCCCAGTTCAGCGATCTTATTCTCGAAAAAGGGTCCGGTCCCAAGACCTACTATCAACCCTGGAATGGTATAAAAGTGCGCATGATCCAGCAAACTTACACCAGTTGGAAACTGGGAACGCTCTGGCAGGACTACATCGTACCGCCGTCTTTTGCCACGGAGCAGGCCATAGTCCTGATACCCGTAGCCATCAAAGCCAACACCAAAGTCATCAATTCATTTTTCCCAACCCTTGAATTGAATGTCGACTTGAAGCAAAGCATAAATCCCAGCATCAATGATACTAACTACAAGGAATTCTCTGTGGGAACACAGTTAAAACATTCAGGTAATACGGACATTGAGTGGAATAATGCCTCTCTGAAGATACAGTATAGCGGACCCGGCGAGTTGTGGGTGGAAAGCGCGGGAACCGCCAGGAAACTGGGGAATATAAGTTTCAAACAGGGTTCACTGGAAAAACCGGTGGGCGTCTTTGTAGGCGATAAATCCTACGCCAGGAAAGACCTGTACCAGGTCAAGGATAAAGACCAGGTTTATGTGGTTGTCAGCGCCGGCGGAAGGATTTTTAAGAGCAACAAGTCTACAATATCGGCGCAGACGGACATCACTATTTCACCCGCAGAAATAACGCTGGCCCCTGGCGGAAGACAGACATTCACGGTTCAATTGAAAGGGGCTGGAAGCTCGCTTTCGACCTGGACAATCGATGAAGGCCCGACGGGCGGTGAAATTAATAACGCTTTCGGGATATATACGGCGCCCGCCAAGACAGGCACTTACCATGTCACCGCCACGCTGAATAGCGATAAAACCAAAAAGGCGACCGCCATTGTTACCGTGGCCAATGTAACGATAACCGTAGCGCCTCCTACGGCCACAGTAGCAGCCAACGGCAAGCAAACTTTCACCGCCGAAGTTACGGGAAATCCCGAAAAACGGGTCACCTGGAAGGTTGAGGAGCCCAACGGCGGGACCATCACAGCCGACGGAGTCTATACCGCTCCTGAAAAAGGCGGCCCGTATCACATTGTAGCTACCTCAAGGGCCGACAGTAATGCCAACGCCAGAGCTGCAGTGATGATATCCACTCCAACTGCCCCGGGCATTAATCTAAGCATTTTTCCTGCGGAAGTGGTGATGTTACCCGGCAGCACACAGGAATTCCGGGCCACAGTATCCGGAACAACCAATACGCTGGTGAACTGGACGGGCCATTCAGGATCCAACTACGTAAACCAACCAGCTGATATCCCGGTCACATTTACCGCCAGCGTCCCGGGGGATTATCTCATAACATTAGGCAGTGCCGCTGATTCCAATAAAAGGATCCAGGCAAAAGTCAAAGTAGTGCCGGGCGTCTGGGTTTTTGTCAATAAAACGGAAAAATCTTATCAAAATATTGGGGTGCAAATGCCAACCCCGATCGGCGGAGCTACAATGGGAAACGGCAGTGCGACGTCAACCAACACAACCAGGACCATGACGTCAAAATGGAGCTATACCTGGACCGTACCGCCCACCAGTTTGCCAGTAGGGCAGAAATTTACCGGCACGGCCGCGGTAAAGGATGCAGGCACTTCCTACAACAGCAAGGTAGCGGAATACCCGTACGGTAACATACAGGTGGCCATGGTTATGGACGGTTCTACAGGAGACACTATAAATTTTGCAGCGGGATACCAGGTGAATAATCCCAGTAACCCGTTCTTGACTTCGGCCAGCAAGGATTTCTCTTTAACCGTGCCGACCGGCAAGGCAGGCGGCCCTAATCTGGTCATCCTGGTTAGCGTAGGTGCAGATGCCAATTTCGCTACTAACTGGGACTCGACACAGGAAATCGGTGAAGTGCGCTACAACTACGAACTAAGACCCAGCGCACCCTAGAAATATGATTGCCTTGATTTTATTATATTGAATAAAAATCTTATAAGCGGATAACCGGGCCGCCGTTCACATCACCTGATAGAAACGGCGGCCTACCAGTCTATTTGATTATCACGTTAAAATCCAATATGGCAGTGTCAAGCGTGATCTTTTCCATGGCCGTGCGCAAAGCAACCACATCAACTGACTTGGGATCACTGGGCACTGCAGGCGGGCTTGAAAGGGCATACAGCGTCACCGTCTTTTTCCATGGACCGGCTGTACCTCCACAAGGAGCTCTATAATTTGTGTTGCCTGTATCTGAAACTCCTAACGTTCCAATCTTAGGATCTGCCAGGTCATCTTTCAAGCCCTCGGATAAGCCTGTAGCCGTGCTCGGGATATTATAGACAACTAACATAATCCCCTCATCACCCCCGCCCTTAACACCATTAAGAATAACCGCGAAGCTTTTAGTGGCTGCCGGCGCACCTGTCCAGGCCAGAGCAGGAGATTTGGCTGCGTCAGTTGTACCGGCGGTCACGCCGTTACAGCTGTTAATATCTGCGATGACTCCGTTAGTAACTGCTGTACTGGTGAGAACCATTTTCCCACTGCCGGGAAGAGACGCAGGAGGAGCAGCACCGGAACCAGCAGGTGGGGGTGGAGCAGCACCTTCGGGAGGTACAGGCGGAGCATCCCCTGCCGGCGGGAGGGCAGTACTGGCCGGAGGAGGTGCAACGCTCACCACGGGCGGAGGCTGCGAGGCAGCAGGAGCCGCGGGTTTGGGACTAGCCGGCGGTTGTACCGCACTGATCGGCGGAGTGACAGGCGCAGGCGTAGCGCTGCTAGAAACCGGAGGTGGAGGAGCAACTGAGGAGGTAGTCACTACGGGCAACGCAGAAGAGGTGGTGACTGGAATGGTTTTACTGGCAACCGTCGGAGTAGTGACTGTATTTGCACAGCCGCCCGTAGTCACCAGCAAAGCCACAACAGCCAGAATGCCGAGGACAACCCACAAGAGCCCAAGTCTACTTTTCATCGAGTTCTTTCTCCTTACTTTCAGGGTATTTACCCCTGATATTAATATTTCATAAACAAAGTCGTTTGTTCATAAATTACTAATGCCTTGAGAAAAGACCGGGATCTTCATATGCCTAATTATATATTATACAAAAAGAATAGTGAATATATCAGGGCGGTTTTTTTATTAATCTGACTGAGTGATAAAATAACGGCAAACTGAGACTTGATGAACAACGAAAAATAGAACTAAGAGAAAAGGGGGAAAGTAATGACTTATAAAGCGTTCCATCTGATAACCCTGGTATTTTTACGGTTGGCGAGTGTATCAATAATAGCACTAGGCTTGGCGGCTAAAAACCTGGGCGCCGGACCGGGTGTCTGGTGGTTGGCATTAGGTTGGGGCACAGCGGTGCTGGCAGTAAGCCTTGTCTTCATCGGTTTCACAGCCGCAAAGACCAGTGAAATGACCTGTTCAGATTGCGGAAAGAAAGTAACGGCGAGGTTCAAATTGGGTTTTAGCTCAAGACACCCGTACCTTTCCAAAAACAAAGGGGATTAGGCAGACGCAAATTGTAAACAAAAATATAACCATTAAAAGTCTACTGAGGCGTCAGAACCCTGGCATCAAGAATAAAATTTAATATAAATAATACGGACTTGGATCCCCTGACCACAAGGATGGATTGAATATGAAATTATTAAACGATGCCATCTTGCAGGATTCGTACCAGGTGGTAATGATTCTATCAGGGTTAGGCGGGTTAACGCCAGCCGCGCTGCTGGCTAAAAAGGTGCCTGAAAATCTTGCTTATCGGACAGCACTATCTGCCCTGGGGAATGTGCACCACTTTACGCCGCCAGGACTTTTCCTTTGATACCGGCACAGTCTTGATTTACGGGTTTGGCAAGAAAGGCGTCAATCCTTTTACCTTTCTCATGAATGAGCTGGAAGAAGAGATTGATATCATTGAGCATGCCCGTTTGCTGCGCATGAACTTCGACGGTAATACTATCAATTTCTGGCAGAATTATGAACGATTTTTAATGGAGCCTACAAAATAGGAGGCTCATCGCTGCACGTTTCAGCACAACCGATCCCCGCTGAGGTAATATCTCGGGAGTTCTCATCTCTGATGCTGCTCGAAATCACTTTCAAGGGCGGGTTGAAACTGGTAAGATCGGCGGTGCACGAGATGCTGGCAGCCTCCAAGACCGCTGTGCTTCTCGCTGCAGGGCAGCCCCTTGCCCTGTATGCCGCTCCTAGCAGCAATCTCTTTATGGCCGGATGCCTGGTGACTGGCCCCTGTTCGTTGGTAAAGGCCGTGAGCGGTGCCCGCCGCAACATCAAAGAAATTCAGGAGTACTTTGCGAAAATATTAACGAAACAAGCGTCATAACTTTCAACTATCCATTTCATGAATATTTTTTTACATCTACGGCTAAACCACGAAATGATTTTCATTTTTTCATTTATCAGTGTACAATATGGACAATCGTTGAGGATACGACTATTGATGAGAGGAATGAAATAATAATGGAAGGTTTCAGCAAGTACGCTTTCGCTAATCCGCCAGAAATATTACCTTTACGAGATACCGAAGCAGATTCCCCGGACGATGATATACTGGAAGCCCTGGGATTTAACCCGCAGGATGAACAACTTTATTACAAAGAGTTAGCCAGGGACTGGAAAGGACACAAAGCCGGGGCCACGGTCATCCTGACGCTGACATCACCCGGTTACGCGTATGTGGTAGAAAACACCGACAGTTAGGTTTGACAGCGCTGTTACAGGGTTGATGCGGTGAGATGAACACACCGCCTTAAGCACCTAGAATTGATATCGGTTACGTCCATTATTTTTGGCTTCATACAGGTGTCTATCCGCCTGTTTAATCAGGTCAAATTCGGTATTTGCGTCCGAGGGCACAATGGTTGAAATACCGATGCTCAGGGTGATATGTTCTGCAACGTCAGAATAGGCATGTGGTATGTGCAGAATCCTGATTTTCTCTTGGGTTCGCATGGCGGCCAAAACAGCGCTCTCGATATCCGTTTCAGGTAGCAGCAATACAAACTCTTCTCCTCCGAAGCGTGCAAAAAAGTCAGAAGACCTGCGGCCAATTTCTGTTAAGGCCCCGCCCAATTTGCGCAGACAGGCATCACCGGCTAAATGGCCGTAATTATCGTTATAGGCTTTAAAATAATCAATATCCATCATAAGCAGTGAGACGGGGGATTGACTGAGCCTGGCGCGATGCCAGACGGTCTGAAGGACCTCATCAAAACGCCGGCGGTTAGCAACACCGGTCAACCCATCGACATTTGAAAGCGTTTTCAAAGAATCGCGGTAGTGTTTTAATTCGAGTTGATTCTGTACCCTGGCTTTGACAATAGAGGGCCGGATAGGTTTGGTGATGTAATCAACCACACCAGCCTTTAGGCCTCTGGATTCATCCTCTTCCTGGTTCATCGCGGTAACGAATATAACCGGGATATCCATGGTTTTCTCTTCATTTTTCAAAAGAGAGCAGACACCATATCCATCCAGTCCGGGCATCATGACATCCAACAATATCAGGTCCAGGTTTTGCTCACGGGCGATTTCTACAGCATCCAGGCCGTTGGTAGCGAAAAGAACATCATATTGGTTCCCCAACACTCCATTCAGGATTTCGATATTGGCGGCAACATCGTCAACAACCAAAATCGTAGCTTTAGAATTCTCCATCCTCATCAACCTCCTATCAACTAACCTCTATGCCAAAATGCTGACCGATAGTTGCGAGATGCGACCTGGCTCCCTTAAAATTCAAGCTATTAAGGTCAGATTCAAGCTGAACCACATCGGCATCCATATCCTGGCCGAAAAGAACTTCCTTTAAAGAATCAAATTGCTTCCGGGCATTAAGGCTGTTCCTTTTTAGCTGATTACTTAAATCAGCCATGATCAAATTGATTTGGGCAATATCAACTGAAGACGACCCGGCGGCAGGTTTTTCTTTAAAAGAATTAGTATTTATGGTCGATTTATCAATAGCCTGGGTGACCATTTTCAAATCATTTTCCAATGTACCCAGCCAGGCAACAATGCCAGCTGAATCGTTACTTTTGAGCGCTGCTTCCAGGTTCTGCGAAGCAAGATAAACTTTGGTCAGAGAAAGATTACCGGCGATGCCTTTCAACGTGTGAACCTGGGCTTGAGCGGAAGCCATCTCTCCCTGCCGGACGGCATCCCGAATCTTACCTGCATCTGCGGAATGGCTATGCGCGAAATCCATTAGCAATTTAATAAAAAGCTGTTGATTACCCATCAAACGGTTCATTGCTTCTTCCATATCGACACCGGAGATAGATTCCGGTAACTTCACTTCTGTTTTAGCCGCGTTTACGGGCTCAACTTGATGAGCGGACTGTACTGCAGAGCTTACGGGCTTTATCCAGCGTTGAAGCGCAATGCGCAGCTTATCAGGATCGACGGGTTTAAGCACATAGTCATTCATGCCTATCTCCAGACAACGGCGGATTTCCTCCTGCAAGGCATGAGCTGTCATAGCAATAACAGGCAGATGGGTCTGTGAAGATTTCTGACGGATGATGCGAGTGGCCTCGTAGCCATCCATCTCAGGCATTTGTAAATCCATTAAAACGGCATCAAAAGGT
>CAITCX010000444.1 GCA_903890885.1 uncultured Dehalococcoidia bacterium | reverse complement strand
GATTTACGGGGAGCAAAAAACTACTGCATCGATATCAAAGTAAATATTCTCAAAAAGGCCCGCTTTTCCCTTCCTGAAGTCATGCTCCTGTTAAACAGCCTCGATATTAGCATCGAGTAACCCTGAATATATCCATCTCCTCAGGTTATCAGACAGCTTTTTTAAGATGGGCAAACAGATCCTCAAGTTTTTCCCAGTTGCCGGCTACTACCAGTACATCCTCAGCATTGATGATTTCACCAGAGTCCGGATTCAACAGAATATCCCTTTTCCGCTGGAGAATCAGTGCTACGACTTTCAATATACCAAGGTGGCCAAAACCCAATTCAGAAAGGGTTTTACCTGCAAAGTCAGCGGGCACTGTCATCTTGACTACTCCGTATCCGGATGTTACCGGTATATAGTCGATTATGTCGCCGAGGGTAAGCACATAAGCGATACCGGCGCCCATGTCCCTGTCCGGATAGAATACTTTATTAACACCCATTTTTTCCAATATGAGACCATGCAATTCATTAACAGCGCGTGCCATAACATAGGGCACCCCCAGCTTTTGTATAACAATAGTTGATAGAACGCTAATCTCAATTTCTGGCATTACCACAATAGCGATATCGTAGTTGCCAACTCCCAGTTCCTTGAGAGCCGACTCATTGGTAGTCTCCACCTGAACTGCGCGGGTGACAAAAGGAGAAATCGCCTGTATCAGTTTCTCATCATTATCCAAAGCAAGCACTTCGTGACCGATGGTCATCAAGGTTTTCGCCAGGCTGAGTCCCAGACGGCCTAACCCAATTACCACAATCTGTTTTCTCATTTCACATCTCCTAACCTATACGCACTGACTCCTGGGGGAAACGGTAGCCTCTGGAGCGCTGCGCTCCAGCCAATGCCATTATCAAGGTCAGCGGGCCCAACCTGCCGACAAACATCATGACAGCCAAAATTAATCTTCCAGCGGTTGATAATTCAGGGGTAATTCCAGTGCTTAAACCAACCGTTCCAAAAGCTGAAACTGTCTCAAAAAGAATCCTTATTGATGTAAAAGTTTCGGTTTCAGTTAATAACAGAAATACCACTATTACCAGGCCTAAAGAAACCACCAGCAAGGCCATACTCCGAAAAATCTGCTGCAGGGGAAACTCACGACCGAATATCCCCGGGTGTTCTTTACCGCGTAGCGTATCCCAGAGAGTAGGCAAAATAATGCCTACGGTATTGACCTTAATGCCTCCGGCAGTTGAGCCAGAAGCTCCGCCGATAAACATCAGGATTACCACAAAGAATAGCGAAAAGATATTCAAAGCTCCGGTATTGATAGAGTTAAACCCGGCGGTCCTGGAAGTCACAGATTGAAAGAAAGCGTTTAATATCTTTTCCAGAATGGGCATATTCCCAAGAGTGCGTGGGTTACTAAATTCTGATACCAAAATTACCAGGGTACCAAGAGTTAAAAGCAGAACGGTGACAATCAAGACCAGCTTGGTGTCTATGGTACTTCTTTTAATACCCTTTGCCTGTAAAATATTGTCTATCACTACAAAACCAAGACCGCCCAGTATGATCAGAGCTGCTGTTGTGAGTATGACCAGATAGTCACCGGAATACCCGGTTAAACTGCGAAATCCTCCAAATATATCCAACCCGGCGTTGTTAAAGGCTGAAACAGACTGAAATACGGCTTTCCAAATGCCGCTTATCCAACCATATTGGGATGAAAAACGGAGATAAAATAGTATAGCCCCCACCAATTCAGCAGATAGGGTAAAAAATAGAATATCGCGAGTCAATTTTACCAGTCCGCCAAGTCTAGAGACGCCAATGGATTCGCCAATCAAAATCCTATCCCTTAAACCTATACGGCGACCTGTTGCCATCATCAAAATAATGGTGCTGGTCATGAATCCCAACCCGCCCAGTTGAATAAGTAGTAAAATAATTAATTGGCCTATGCTGCTCCAGTGATCGAAAGTATCTACCACAGTCAATCCTGTCACACAAACAGCCGAGGTAGAGGTAAACAGGCAATCTACCGGAGCGGTCCAGACCCCGGCTTTGCTGGAGAAGGGGAATAAAAGCAAAACCGCGCCGATGATAATCATAGCAGCGAAACCATAAACGAAGGATATCAGGGATACTGTTCTGGGTTTGACTATAGGAATGTTGGGTATGGTTATATGCAGAGGTTTCGTTCTGGGAACGCGGAATCTCCTGTCTCCTGGCCTGTGCAGGTAAGATAATTCAGGTTGATTATTGTCTTTCATATAGCCTATGTTATTTGATAATTATAATGCATTGCGGTAAAAACACAATTATTGAAACCGAAAAGAATATTTGGTTATTGTGCCAATCTTATTTGGTCAGAAAAATGCTGCATTATTAAATTAATGCAGCATTTTTCTGTTTTACAATCTTTAAACTTGATAACGAGGAAAGGTCTAATAATTCACTTTATCAAGGCCTTTCAGAGCCAACATTTGTCTGGTTTCATCTGGTGTAGCCGGCAATATGCTCATTTCTCTGGCAATATTGACGATTCTCTCCACCTGTTCCGCACTGCTTTGAGCCATTCTTCCGTAACCAGCGTAGAGACTGTCTTCCAGGCCAACCCTGACATTGCCGCCCATGGCCAGGGTTGCAGCTCCGAGGGCAATCTGGTCTTTTCCCATGGCTGCTACCGACCAACTGAACGTTCCCAGCACTTCCCGGGCTCTGTCATAAATATATACCAGAGTGTTGAGAGTAGCCGGCATACCGCTAAGGGCGCCCATTACGAATTGCAGGTGTACCGGAGCCTGGATATAACCGCGGTCGAGCATTGATTTGACTGCGTTAATATGGCCAGTATCCCAAATTTCCAATTCCGGCCTGGTATTATTCTCTTTGCAGGCCTGGCTGTATTCCCTCATCATCTTGTAGGTATTTTCGAAAATGGTAGTTTCTGTTTTTAGATGGGCATGTTCCCATTCAAACTTGATTTTGTCTTTAATCTTGTCATAGGCATGGAAAGGAGTGACACTGAGAGAACCGCAGTTTAAAGTGGCTAGTTCCGGTTTAAACTCTGGAATGACTTTCATCCTGTCGTCGGGACTGCCTGCGCCTCCAGTAGTAATGTTGATAACGACATTGGATCGCTTTTTAATACTGGTGACAATGTCCCGGAAAATGGCCAGATTAGGAGTTGGTTCTCCTGTAACATCTTTGCGGGCATGGATATGGACAATCGATGCTCCGGCTTCAGCCGCTTTAACCGCATCATCGGCAATTTGTTTCGGTGTAATTGGCAGGTAATCAGACATGGTTGGAACAGCACCTTGACCGGTGATTGCTGCAGTTATTATGACTTTACGTAAGGCTTTTTCATCATTTCTTAACATCTATTAATCCTTCTTTTTAATATTATTGATTATCTAATTATATTCAGGTTATCCGGAACTTGAACCACCATCGACATACAGAATCTGGCCGGTCATATAATTTGAAGCTTCTGAGGCTAACAGGATTACGGGACCAAGCAAATCCTCAGGCAAACCAAAACGATTCAGGGGGATTCTGGATAACACGGTTTTAGCTAATTCTTTGTTGTCTATCACGGCTTGAGTGAGCTCAGTGTGAATCAGGGCGGGCGCTATGGCGTTAACATAAATATTGTAACGGGCCCATTCGATGGCCAGTGCCCGGGTTAATGAATCCACGGCTCCTTTACTGGGGCAATATGCTGCGCCTCCAGCTGGTGCAGCAAACCTGCCCCTCAGAGATGAGACGTTAATAATCTTACCACTTTTTTGCTTAATCATTTGTTTGCCCACTGTCTGGCAACAAAGAAAAGTACCCATGGCATTGAATTCCATAACTTTCTTCCAGTCAGCCAGGGTGAAGGCTTCAGGCGTACTTCTTATATTGATGCCCGCCGCGTTTACCAGGATATCGATGTGCGAGAATTTCTGGAGAGTTTTTTCTACCAGAGCAGCCACGGAATTTTCGTCGGTCACGTCACAAACTACTGCTAAGGCCTGAGAGCCTGTTTTTACCACTTCGACGGCTACCTGATCGAGTTTACTGGCGGTTCTCCCGCAAACCACGACATCGGCGCCCTGTTTAGCCAGTCCAACAGCAATTGCGTTACCTAAAGAACCGGCACCTCCCGTTACAATGGCAACTTTACCTTTTAAATTAAATAGCTGATTCATTTTCCCCTCTTTATTTTTATATTATCATGGATTCAACAGTTTGAATAATGCTAACTGCTGCAGTAATTTGCGATTCGTCGCATCCAGCACCTTTTCGCGTGTCCTATCTGAATAATCGTACCAGCCTTTGCCGGACTTAATTCCCAATTCACCTTTTTTAACTTTTTCAAGAAGACTGGGGGAAGCGTCAGTGCGATTACTTAAAACTTTATAGACCCGGTCTGATACCCTGGCAGAAGTATCCAATCCAATCATATCTTCAGCTTCCATAGGTCCTAAACAGGCCAACCTGAAGCCAAAACTACTTTTCACCGCAATATCCAAATCTTCCGGAGTGACTATACCTTCATCTAACAAATAGTCAACTTCTCTTTCCATAGCGCCAGTAAGACGGTTGATGATAAAACCAGGCACAATTTTCCTGACAATAACGGGTTTCTTACCAATTTTAAATAAAAGTTGTTTTGTGATTTCTACTGCTTCGTCGCTAGTTTTTTCCCCTCGATGAACTTCAACCGCAGGAATGATATGCGCTGGATTGAAATAGTGGGTACCCACAAACCTTTGCGGGGTTTTTAAACCTTCGGTGAGAATCGTCATGGTAAAACTGCCTGTATTACTGGCTATTACCACATCTGCTGGCAAACTATCCAGCCTGTTAAAAATGGCTTTTTTGTCTTCAAGTATTTCGGTGATAGTTTCCACAACGTAATCGCATTTGTTTACTACACTCAGCAAATCCTTATCCAGAATAGTTTGAACTCTACCCATGATGGTTAACGGAGATTCATTTATCAATCCGAACTCTTTGAATGTGTTGAGGTTGGCGTTAACCTGTTTAAGGCACTTATCAAGGGATTCCTGCCGTCTTGCCATGACAGTCACATTAAAGCCTGCTTGAGCGAAATTCTGTACAATGCCCTCTCCCATCGTCCCTGCACCGATAACCAGGATATTCTTTATTTTTTTTGTTTCCATTGTTTCTGTTCCTTATTTTATTTTAATTTTATCCAGCATCAGGCTGCGACCAAACTACATACAAAACGAATCAGCTAGCACTATCGATTGAAAAAGCCCCGAGGGGAAGATGTCAGGAATTCGCCTGATATCTTCCCCCTGTAAAGAGGAGGGAATCAACTTAAAGTTATATAAGCATTTTCACTTTATTTGTCTAGCCAGGCATACTCCAATCTAAAAGTCGGACGGTCTGCATAAGTCAAAGCTGAAGTTCCCTTTCCCGCGGGTACGGCATATTTAAGACTATTGACAGCGGCAGCCAGATCATAGGTTTTCCATAATGGCACGATCATGGCGTTATCGTAAGCCATAGAGTCCAATTTGGTAATTAATTGTACTTTTTCGTCAGCGTTCTTACTGGCCAGCAATTTATCGAGAGTGTCCTGCCAACCATCCGGTTTCAGAAGACCTACATAGAAGAGGGATGTATTGCCGAAATCCCCACTCGCACTCGTTATGATAGAGGTAGGGCCGCCGGACTCACGTTCAAACCTTATCTCATTACCCACAGGCGCCTTCTTGGTCAAATCACTCCAGACAACAGCAGCTTGAGGATCGAGAGTTAATTCGATATTCACTTTAGCCAACATATTCTGGAGAGCAATGATAGCAGGAGAGGTCATTCCGGTATTATAAACCAGTTTACATGAGAGGCCGTTGGCATAACCAGCCTCAGTCATTAATTGTTTAGCCTTGACAGGATCATATTTCCTGGGTGTAGTGGTAGCTTTTCCTACTACGGAAATGCCGTTCAATTCCTCAACATTAGGTATCCATAAACTCTTGCCTATGGAGGTGCAGATTAAATCTTTGTCAATGGCATATTCAAGGGCCTGGCGCATTTTCAAATTAGACCACGGGGAAGCAGGGTCCTGGCTATTAAAGTATAAGATCATATTACCGCTGGAAAGATTCTCCACACGGAATTTATCACTATATTTTTCCTTTATTTCAGCGCATGCCACAATATCAGCTTCACGCCAGACATCAATGTCGCCATTTATTAGAGACGCCTGGGCCACCATGGTATCCTTGATGACATTTATATCTATTTCATCCAGGTAGGGTGTACCGTTATTTTTCCAGTAATTTGGATTACGTTCAAATTTCAGATACTGTCCGCGAGAGTAATCCTTGAAAATAAAGGGCCCAGTGCCCACAGGATGAGTGTTAGTCCAGCTTTCACCACCGTTCTTATCAAAAGCGGTCGGCGATATTATCGATGGGGAAGCCCCATAGAAACCATCCAGATAAATGCTCGTCCAGAACCTTAAATTAAAGCGGATAGTATAATCGTCGATGACTGTCCAATCTTTGGTGGAAGATAATCCTGCTATAGTAGGACCCTGATAATCGCGCCTTTTCTGCCAGTTCCAGGCTACAGCCTGTGCATTGAAGTCAGTACCATCATGAAATTTAACGCCTTTGCGCAGATGGAAGGTAATAGACATGTAATCAGCGGCCCAATCCCAACTTTCTGCCAGAACCGGTTCATAAACACCTAATTTCTCGGAAAACGTT
>CAITCX010000443.1 GCA_903890885.1 uncultured Dehalococcoidia bacterium | reverse complement strand
TCGCTCTTTACACAGAAGCTTAATATTGCTAAACTTTAAACAAGAAAAATATTTCGGGATCCGTGAATAATATACTGAAATGGAGGTATTTATATGGGTAATCGGGATTTCGGTAAAGGTGAGAAGAAGAAGCCAAAGAAAGATATGAAGAAAGCACCTATTGTTTCTTCCAGTTTAGAAGCGGTTAGACCTGAGGTTGAAATCATCCGCAAAGGCAAAAAGAACAAAGATTTGGAATAAACTGTTCATAGTTATAAAAGATGTAATATCAAGATTTTGGGCGTCGACAACACCGGGACTCTGCGTACCTGTCACATATGCGTTTTAAG
The DNA here is from genome assembly GCA_903890885.1 of uncultured Dehalococcoidia bacterium. Lineage (GTDB taxonomy): Bacteria > Chloroflexota > Dehalococcoidia > Dehalococcoidales > UBA3254 > UBA3254. The sequence goes on along the minus strand of CAITCX010000443.1, from coordinate 1,818 downwards.
AGACGATGTTCTGGCAGTCGATGCCGGCGCTCTGACCTCCCATCTTTCGGCCAGCGGTCTAACAAGGCTGCGGGCCGTTCTTTTTACTCGTACCCACTCTGATTATATCCGTGATATCCCCGGTTTGGCCATTAACCATTATTTGTCGCTCATATCATAAAATACCTGCCAAATTACAAATGGATATTATATAAAATGGGCAAGAACATGACAATACAGACTGAATACCATAAACTTTACCCCGATTTGATAAAGCGGATGAAGCTAATTGTTGGGGAAAAAGGTGTCCTGTTTGATGAAGGACTGGAAAACTATGCCCGTGATGAAGCTCCCCATTCCCATAATGACCTTCCGGAGGCCGTGATTTTTCCAAGAGATACCCTGGAAATAGCCGGTATACTTGAATTGGCAAATGCTGAACTGGTGCCGGTGACTCCCCGAGGAGCTGGGACCGGCCTTTCCGGGGGAGCAGTACCAATATATGGCGGAATAGTTTTATCATTAGAAAAGATGAGGCGGATACTGGAAATAGATGAGGAAAACTTCTGCGCAACTGCCCAGGCAGGTGCTGTACTCTCAAAATTTTGTGAAGAGATCGATAAACACAGACTTTACTATCCCCTCTACCCGGGTGAAATGAGTGCCACTATCGGTGGTAATGTAGCCACCAACGCCGGTGGTATGAGAGCGGTGAAATACGGGGTTACGCGTAATTTTGTTATGGGACTGAAGGCGGTTTTACCTTCCGGGGAAATCATAAGTACCGGAGGAAAATACGTTAAGTCCTCAACAGGCTATGATCTTACTCAATTGTTAACCGGTTCAGAGGGCACATTGGCTATTATAAGTGAGGTCACTCTCCGACTGATCAATCCCCCCGGTAGCCGCGAGATCCTGCTAATTCCCTTTAACAGCCTTTCAGAAGCTATTCGCTGCGTGCCAATCATTCTGAAAGAACGCATTTTACCGGTTAGCATTGAATTCATGGAAGCCGATATTCTAGGACTGGTCAAAGATTACACCGGTAACGAGTTTCCAATCCCCGGTTATCCGGCCTACCTGATGCTGATGATAGAAGTTGATAACTATGACGAATTCGGCAGTATCTCAGAGCGCATCAGCGAAATTTGCTTAAAAAATGGAGCGGTTGACACCTATGTACCGGGTAGTGAAAGAGCCAAGCGCCGCCTGCTGGAAACCCGGGAGAAGTTTTATCCTACCCTGCAGCATCGTGGCATGTTGGACCTGGCTGATGTGGTAGTGCCCCGCAGTAAAATAGCCGATTTTGTAGAGGAAGTTAAACAAATTAGCAGGAATTACGGTATTCCAGTGATAGCCTACGGTCACGCCGGCGATGGCAACGTCCATCTACACCCGTTAGGTCCGAATATAGCTTCAGCGTCTGTTATTCAAGATTTACAATCCGAAATATATCAGGCTGGAATAAAAATGGGGGGGACTATTTCAGGAGAGCACGGAATAGGGGCGGATAAACGAAAATACATGCCGCTAGCGGTTTCTCCGGAAAGTATAGACTTGATGAAACGGGTGAAAAAAGCTTTCGACCCAAACAATATCTTGAATCCCGGAAAGGTATTATAGAAGCATGAACGAGGTTCATTTTAGGATGGGCGGATACAAACTCCACTATTTGGGTAACTGAACTGGCATTCTCCAAAAAGGTAGTTGAGCAGGAAAAGAGCAGTTAGACTGAACTAAGTTTCGATCTCAGAGACATCTTCCGCCTCCGAAGATTCATCGGCATTCGCATTTTTGCGTGGTGAGAAGATCTTGAACTTGTGGCCCCAGCGGGTGCCG
>CAITCX010000442.1 GCA_903890885.1 uncultured Dehalococcoidia bacterium | reverse complement strand
GTGGCACTTATTCGTATAACCCGGGCTCTCACTCGCTGGCTAAGGTTTCCAATACCCTGTCTAACCAGAGTGCTCTCAAGATCAGCTGGGACATCGGTCAGGATGGACTAACTTTTGATGCTGGGTTGATCTATATGCCTTCCTTGTTGGCGGCGGTTTCCTCCTGGGGTAGTTCATCTTCGCTGTCAGCCTGGCCTAAAAAGCTGGATATTTTGTTTGGTTCAGACAACAGCTTGAAGTTGAACTCAACGTGTGTTGCCCATTCTTCGATACCGCAGGGTCAAACAGGGTGGCTGCCGGACCCGTCAACCACAGGTACTGATAAAATAGGTGACGTACTGGCCAATCTGAAGTATGCCAGCACCTTCAGTCAGACTAATTTGACGCTGCCGCAGATTTCCCAGCTTCTTTGGGCAGGCTACGGTTGCACACCTCATAAAGACCCGAGAGGCGTAACCACCCCATCAGCCATGGACCAGTTGTATCTGACCGGGACAATATACCTGGTAAACGAAAATGGCGTCTTCCGCTATCAAAATAGGCAGCCCTCCGATAATTTCTTTGGTAACCCCGCTAATAAAGCTGCCTACTTTAATACCCGGGATCACCGGTTGGAGCAGCTTGGTTCGGCTGATCTCAGGGCCGCTCTAAAAACTGCCGTCAGCGGACTGCCTCAGGCACCGTGCTATATCATACTGGGTCTGGATGACGCACGTCTTGGAACCGCCAGTGATAAACAGTACGCCAGTTTGGAAACAGGCTTCGTCGCCTCTAACTATCTTCTGCAGGCCTCCGCCCTGGGACTGGGTTGTAATTTCAAGGCTCAGTTGACCTCCGCCGAGCAGAGCAGCCTTCAGAGTCTTACCGGCATTCCCGCCGGCCACAAATCGCAGGTAATCGTCAGTATAGGCGCTATAGCTAAATAGAATATCCGCTTTTTAGTTGGTATTAGCTTAACATAATGAATAAGGAGGATTGACAAAAATGGATCGCGTGTATCCCATCACCAGGTTGCCTTTGCCGCCCGGAGTGAGGCTTTTGGAAAATGTTTACATCACTATGCGGGACGGCGTCAGGTTAGCCGTTGATGTCTATTTACCGGAAGCGCCGGGGAAATACCCGGTTCTGCTGGGTTCATCTCCTTACCGCAAAGAAGCCCAGTTGGGATCACCTGTCAAAGGCTATCACAGTGAAGTCTGTGATCCCGGGGTCTACATTCCGCGCGGTTATATCGTGTGTGTTGCCAGTACCAGAGGTACCGGGATGTCGCAGGGGCAATACAACTATTATGACATAGAAGAACAAAAGGATGGTTATGATCTGGTGGAAGGGATTGCTAGCCAGCCCTGGTGTGATGGCAATATAGGCATGATTGGAGGTTCCTATTATGGCAAGAGCCAGTATTATACCGCCGCTCAGCGTCCGCCTCATTTGAAATGTATCGTCCCCTTCGGGGCTTCTATCGATATCTACCGGGACCTGGTTTACCACACCGGCGGCTGTTTTTTTGGGCCGGGCTTCATGGATAGATGGGCCTCTGAAGTCAACAGTGATTGCCTGTGGCCCGGACCGGTTGAGGGAAAACT
>CAITCX010000441.1 GCA_903890885.1 uncultured Dehalococcoidia bacterium | reverse complement strand
TGGACTTGATGAAGATACGGCCGGTGCTCTACGTCGGCAGTCATCTCCAGCATCCCGCCATCAGCCAAAAAGCCACCCTGGCCCTGGATATTGAATCTGAAGAGGATCTTCTTGTAGAGGCCGACGGCGAAGTCCTGGGAGAATGTCCTGCCTCCTTCCGCATACTGCCCTCCGCCTTAAAGGTGGCAGTACAAGCCAGCCATCTGTCTGAACGGGTTTTCAATGCCCTCAACCGGTCAGGGAATACTTATTCTTCTGGTTTTCCTGGTTCTCAATAGCCAGGTTCCATATAAGGCCAGTATTGCCAGGCCTGCGATTTCAGTTATATAACTCCACGGGTCTGTAAAAAGCGTGGTTAGCCAGTCCCCGATAATGTTTGAATCGTCCATAGTGGGGAAGCGCCAGCCGTGAAGCGGCCACCAAAAGGTCTGCGGAGTTAACCACATAGAGTCCAGCATGAGATGAGCCAGGACGCCCGCAGCCAGGGCCAGCAGCCAGCTTTTTCCCATCTTGCTGTAAAGCAGGAGGCCTGCAACCAGCAGCACCACTAAAAATAACAGGGTGTGGCTGAATATCCGGCCGTTGTGAAAGGTGCTGTCGAAAAAGTAATGACCTACCGGCTTGTCAATGATATCAGGCAGCATGGAACCCGCCAGCAGCAGCCGGATGTCCAGGAAGGCGCTCAATTTGGCCGTCCAGGCCGCTGGCGAAAAAGCGCAGGGGTTTGCTGCCGGTATAGGCTGACCGGAGATCTGTTCCGGCGCAGCCTTAGGCGTTCTCTGGCTGCGCTGCTGCAGCACCGTGTATGCGCCGCTTCCCAACACTGCCGCACCCAGGGTTAGGCCGATGTGTCCAAATAAAAACATGTGTTATTCTCTAACCGGATTTTTGACGCCCATCGTTACCAATATAACACATCCCCTGCTATCGTTATAAAAGTTGCCGGAAAGTTGTCGTAAATGCCTGTTCGCCAATCTCGTCCTTTACGCCTCTTCTCCAGAAAGAGTAGAATTATTAGGCTGAAAGGATAGTTGTTGTGGATATGGATTTGTTCGATCATAAAGCTCAGGACCAGATCAAAAAGGAAGCCCCCCTGGCTGCCCGCATGCGCCCCCGTACTCTCGAGGAATTCGTCGGGCAGGAGCACATCATTGCCCCCGGCCACATCCTGCGCCGGGCCATAGAGAGCGGCCAGCTCCCCTCTATCATACTGTGGGGGCCTCCCGGCAGCGGCAAGACCACCCTTTCTAATATCGTAGCCAATTCCACCCATTCCCACTTCAGCCCGGTCAGCGCAGTCAGCGCCGGCGTCAGCGATCTGCGCAAAATCATCGAGGAAGCCAAAGAGCGCCGCAAACTCTATCAGCAAAAGACCATTCTGTTTATAGATGAAATCCACCGTTTTAATAAGGGCCAGCAGGACGCTATTCTGCCTTATGTAGAGGACGGAACAATCACCCTGATTGGGGCTACCACCGAAAATCCCTCTTTTGAGGTCAATACTCCTTTACTCTCGCGTAGCCGGGTTTTTGTCCTGAACCCGCTCAGCGAAAATGAAATCCGCACTATCGTCACCCGTGCCCTGCAGGATAAAGAGCGCGGCCTGGGAGAGATGAAAATCGAATTGGGCGAAGAAGCGCTGGCGCATCTGAGCGTCATGGCCGGTTCGGACGCCCGCACTGCCCTCAATGCCCTGGAAATGGCTGCCCTGGTGACCCCGCCGGATAGCGGCGGTAATAAGAAAATCACTATCGAGATAATCGAAGATGCCTTCCAGCACCGGGCCTTGCGCTACGATCGTGCCGGAGATCAGCATTACGATCTCATTTCCGCCCTGCACAAGTGCATGCGTGATTCCGATCCTGATGCTACCCTGTACTGGCTTGGACGTATGATCGAGGCGGGAGAAGACCCCCTTTATATCGTCCGCCGCATTATCCGCTTTGCCTCTGAAGACATCGGTTTAGCTGATCCGCAGGCGCTGATGGTGGCCATGGCCGCCCAGCAGGCCGTGCATTTTATCGGCATTCCAGAAGGCAATCTGGCCCTGGCTGAAGCTGCCGTTTATATGGCCACTGCCCCTAAAAGCAATTCCCTCTACTCCGGCTATGGGAAAGTGCAGGAAGAAATCAGGAACGGTTCCAATGAGCCTGTGCCCCTCAACCTGCGCAATGCCGTCACCGGTCTCATGAAGAACCTGGGTTACGGACAGGGCTATAAGTACGCTCACAATTTTGAAGGTCATCAGGTTGACCAGCAGCATCTGCCCGATTCTATGCAGGGCAAAACCTTCTATATCCCCGGAGAATTGGGATATGAAAAACAGATTGCTGACCGCCTTAAAGAGCAGCGGCGCAAAAACCCTCCGGCCTGAAATTCAACCGGCCGTTGATGTTTGTCTGTCTAATTATTAGCCATAGTCCATTAATTTGCCCAATTATCTGAAATAACTTCTGTTAATGTCCAGTATATTTGCACTTTATATCGGCTCACCTATATAATTATTATACAGACTTGTACCTGGATGCCTGAATTATGAGCAGCATTATTTATACGGTGAAGGAAAGGTGCCGCGGTTGCTATGCGTGCGTGCGAGGTTGTCCTACCAAGGCCATCAAAGTAGAGAATCGGCTGGCTGAGGTCATGCCCGACCTCTGCGTAAATTGCGGCAACTGCGTGCGGGTTTGCGCTCCTAAAGCCAAGGTTATCGAGAGCGATATCGAAGTGGTTAAGAATCTGCTGGCTTCCGGCTCGCAGGTTATCGCCATTCCCTCATCTTCTTTTCCGGCTGCCCTTCCCACTATGAAGCCCGGCCAATTCGTCAGTGCCCTTAAGAAGCTGGGTTTTGCCGAGGTGATGGAAGATGCTTTTGGTGCTGAACTGGTTTGCCGGGAGTACAACCGCCTGCTTAAAGAACCTAAAAACGGTCCAATCTTCTCTTCCACCTGTCCGGCCGTGGTCTCTTACGTGGAAAAGTTCTATCCCCGACTGGTTGATAACCTCGCCCCCATCGTTTCCCCTATGATCGCTATGGGCCGGCTCATCAAGCAATCCTACAATCCGCAGGCCAGGGTGGTCTTCATTGGCCCCTGTGCCGCTAAGAAAGCCGAGAGCAAGGATGAGAATGTGAGCGGTGTCATAGATGCCGTTTTGACCTTCCCTGAACTCACCGAGATGTTTGCCGATAGAAAAATCACACCAGAAATTATGCCGGAGGCAAAATTCAACGGACCCAGGCCTAATATGGCCCGTCTCTTTGCCATATCCGGCGGGCTTCTGCGTACTACCGGCTACATGGACGATATTTTACGCAATGATATCATCAACGCCCACGGTCGTGAATATATTATTAGCCTTTTGGCCGAGATCGCCCAGGGTGAAATTGACGCTCACTTTATTAATTTTTTCTTTTGCCACGGCTGTATCAACGGGCCTGCCATTGATAACGATCTCAGCATCTTCCGCCGCCGCGAACTCGTGTCCCGTTACGCTGAAGAAGATGCCGACCCAGAACAGACCGAGGCTGATTTAAAGAAATATGCTCACCTCGATTTGCGGCGCATTTACAAAAAGCGCGATCCTCCCTTGCCCACTCCTTCCGATGCCGATATTCAGGAAATCCTCAATAAAATGGGCAAGGCCAATAAAATAAATCGTTTTAATTGCGGGGCCTGCGGCTATCGCACCTGCTGGGAACTGGCTGCCGCCGTCGCCCGCGGCCAGGCTGAAACTACCATGTGCTGGCCCCATCTGCTTGTAGAACTGCAGGACACGCAGACCGGTCTTATCCAGGCTGAGAAACTGAGTTCGCTTGGCCAGTTGGCAGCCTCTATCGCCCATGAGGTCAACAATCCGCTCTCAGGGGTGCTGGTCTATACCCAGTTGCTTAGCAAGAAGATTAAAAACGACCAGTTTTCTAAAGATACTGCCCTGCAATACCTGGACAGGATGGAGACCGAGTTAACTCGCAGTACTAAACTGGTGCGCAGCCTTCTGGATTTCGCTCGTCAGACTCCTCCCTCCCTCAGAGAGACCGATTTGAACGAGGTCCTGGAGCGCGCGGTGGACCTCATCGTGAATTCTATGAAATTGCATAACATTGAAGTGGTCAAAGAATACGCTCCTGTCCTGCCCCTTTTCCATGGCGACCCGGACCAGCTTTTACAGGTCTTTATCAATCTTATCTTGAATGCCATTCAGTCCATGACGGAAGGTGGTACCCTGCTTTTGCGCACTGAAGTGGTAGAAAACCAGATCAGGATTGATATTCAGGATAACGGTTGCGGCATCTCCCCGGAGAATATCAGTAAACTCTATACTCCCTTCTTCACCACTAAAAAAGAGGTCAAGGGAGTTGGATTGGGACTGGCCGTTTCGTATGGTATTATTCAGAGGCATCAGGGTAAAATCACCGTTAAAAGTAAAGAAGGAGCGGGTACGGTCTTTAGCATCTTTTTGCCCGTAAAACATGCAGAAAAATATTAAAATCCTGGTAGTTGACGATGAAGCCATCATGCGCGATTCCTTGCGCGATTGGTTGACCGACGCCGGTTACAATGTTCTGACGGCCGGCAACGGTACTGATGCCCTGGAGATCATTCTTAAAGAAAAACCCGGCGTGGCAGTCATAGATCTGGTTCTGCCCGGTACAGGCGGGCTGGAATTGCTTCGTAAGGCCAGACAACTTCTGCCCGCTATTCAGGTAATTATTATTACGGCCTACAGCAGCGTGCATACCGCCATCGCCGCTATCAAAGAGGGGGCTTACGATTATATTGAAAAGCCCTTCTCCCCGGAAAAGGTGGAAATGTTGATTGCCAAGTTAGTAGAAAGGCAGTCCCTGCTGGATGAAAACCTCTCTTTGCGCCAGAAGTTGGAGGAAAAATATTCCTTTGAAAACATCGTGGCTAAAAGCGCCCGTATGCAGAAGATTATTGAGACTATTAAAGTTGTGGCTAAAAGCCATGCCCCTGTCCTCATCTCGGGCGAAAGCGGTACCGGTAAAGAATTGGTGGCCCGGGCTATTCACGCTCAGAGCCTGCGTAAAACTCGCCCTTTCGTGGCAGTGAGTTGCAGTTCTCAACCCGAAAACATTATTGAAAGCGAATTATTTGGTCACGAGCCTGGGGCTTTCGCCGAAGCTCAGAGCTTGCGCAAAGGTAAATTCGAGGCAGCTAACAATAGTACTCTGTTTCTCGATGAGGTCGGCGCTCTGGACCCCAATATTCAGGTACTTCTCTTAAGAGTACTTGAACAGCGAGTTTTCAGCAGGGTCGGGGGCACTGAATTGATTCAGGCTCAGTTCCGCTTGATTTCCGCTTCCACCCAGGACCTTAAACATGCTATCGAAAACAGCCGGTTCAGAGAGGACTTGTACTACCGTTTGAGCGTGGTAAATATCGAGATTCCGGCCTTGCGGGATAGAAAAGAGGACATCCCGGTCCTGGCTGACTTCTTCCTGCATAAATTTAATGAAGAAAATCAGAGGAAAATCGCGGGCTTCTCTCCTGATTCTAACGATTATTTGCTGCGCTATGAGTGGCCGGGTAACATCCGCGAACTGGAAAACGCCATCGAAAGGGCGGTCATTCTGGCAAAAAACGATTTAATCGATGTTAATGATCTGGCCACACAGAGCCTCTATGTGCCCCACAAGACACCGGCAGGCAAAACCATGCGGGACATCGAGAAAAATCATATATTGAATATCTTGATTGAGGCTGGAGGTAACTGCAGTGAGGCAGCCCGCTTGCTGGGGATCTCCCGCATGACTCTCTATAACAAGATCAAGGCTTTTGGATTAAATATCAATAAAAGCGGCAGCACGGGGTAGGTAAAAACCAAAACCAGTTATTACTTCTTTCTACCGCCAATTAGTCCGTCCCCCCACCGTTACGGGTTTTCCCTTATAGGGAGTCCAGCGCCTGGTTAGCCAGTTTGTCTGCTTCCTTGTTGCGCTCGCGGGGAATAGCCATTATTTTGCAGTTTACCAGTCCACTCGAGAGTTTTTTAACCTCTTCATAGAGCGGCTTCAGCTCTGCGCTTTTTACACGGTATTGCCCTAATAACTGCTTGACCATTAGTTCGGAGTCTGCTCTGATCACCACCTCTTTAACGCCCAGGCTAAGTGCCTTTTTCAAACCGGCTATCAGTGCCCGGTATTCCGCCTGGTTGTTGGTGGTGATGCCAATTTTCTCCGAGATAGTCGCCACTGTTTCCTCATCGCTGTTTTTTAGCGTTACACCGATGGCGGCAGGGCCGGGATTGCCCCGCGAAGCTCCATCCGTATTGATGAATATCTTGGTATTCAATTTTTACCTGCTTTTTCTGTATTCTACATGGCTAATTAATCTATGACAATCGACGAGTATCAAATACTTGAGGCAATCTGTCTGGTTCCTTGAAACCCGTTTCTAATGGGCAGGTTTAACCTTGGGTTTTAAAGACAGTGCATATTGATAGGAGCGGCTTAACCATAACTTAAGAGTATCAGACTGGCCGTATACTGATTCAGGTAAAGCCACATACTCCTTCATCACCCTGCCTTCCATGGGTTGAAAGGGAGTCACTTCGCTGTAAAGCGATTGTATTTTCAGGCGGTCTTCTTCGGAAAGGCGCAGGATAATAGTATCTTGATGGGTGCCCGCAAACATGTTGCCGTTAGTGAAGTAGCATGCAGAGCCGAACATGGGCCGTCTGACGGCGTCGAAAGAGGACATCTTTTCATCAAGAAAGCTATTTAATTCCGCAGTAACCTTTTTCCACTTCATCGATCTTAATCACCTCTGTATAAAATTCTGGATGTCCTTCTGTACCTTCTTTTGTTTATATTATAAACTACCAATCAGGGGTACAGTTACTTTGCGGCAGATCCAATATAATGTGTAATTAGGTAACCCTGAACCGTGATCTGTATAGGGAGGTTTTAAAATGGCAGAGCAAAGAGAACGCAGGCCAGGCCCAGGTGATCGGCCGCCGGGGCGCAGACCCCGTAGACCGGAAGATGATCGACCGCCGGTGAAGCAGGCAGTTGACCTGCGTTATTGGGACAAAAAGAAGGCTTTTAATGGTTATACTTTGTTTGCTCCTAAACATAATACCATTATTTATCTGATTGATATGGAAGGGCGGGTTTGTCACAGCTGGAAAAGTCGGTACGAGCCCGGACAATCAGTCTATCTTCTTGAAAATGGCCATCTGTTGCACTGTTGTTTCATGAAAAATCCGGGCTTTACCGCCGGTGGTGAAGGCGGGAAACTTGAGGAGATTGATTGGGACGGAAATATTGTTTGGGAATTTGTGTATTCGACTGACCAATATCTCATGCATCATGACGTCGAAGTTTTGCCCAACGGTAATATTTTAGCCCTTTCCGTGGAGAAAAAATCTATTGAAGAATGTCTGGCTGCAGGTTTTGATCCTGATATTCTCAAGGAGATGTTTGGCCATACCTTAAATCCTGATTACGTCATTGAAATTCAGCATACCGGGAAGGATAGTGGCAAAGTTGTCTGGGAATGGCATATTTGGGACCATCTTATTCAGGATTTTGATAAATCTAAAAAGAACTATGGTGATGTGGCTGCTCATCCTGAATTGGTGGATGTTAATGGTGCGTCTATAGAACCAATGTCTGGCCGGCGCATTCATCCGTTCTGGAATCACATGAATTCAATTTACTATACCCCCGAATTGGACCAGGTGATGCTCAGCGTGCGCGGCAATGACGAGTTCTGGGTACTGGACCACACTACCACTACCCAACAGGCTAAGGGGCACTCCGGTGGCCAATCCGGTCAGGGCGGCGACCTTTTATATCGCTGGGGCAATCCGAAGGCCTATAAAAGGGGAACTCTCAGTGATCAGAAGCTCTTCCAGCAGCATGACTGTCAATGGATTCCGGAAGGTTATCCGGGAGCAGGCAACATTTTAGTCTACAATAACGGCCTGAGCCGTAAACCGGTTGAATATTCTTCAGTTGAAGAAATTATGCCTCCTTTGGACAGCCAGGGTAAGTATTCCCTGGCCCCTGGTCAAGCCTATGGCCCGCAACAGCCGGCATGGTCATATAAAGCTGAAAACCCCACAGATTTCTATTCTTCAGAGATTTCCGGGGCCCAACGTCTTCCCAACGGCAATACTGTTATCTGTAACGGCTGCCATGGTGTTTTCTTTGAAGTGACCCCGGCCGGCGAGACCGTATGGGAATATGTTAACCCGGTCATTCGCAGTGGGCCGGTCAAGCAGGGGGATCCTATCCCGTTAGATCACAGAGGCCACCAATTTAATGGGGTTTTTAAGGTGCATCGGTACGCCCCTGACTATCCGGGCCTGAAAGGCAAGGACCTGACGCCAGGTAAAAATTTGGCTTGATAAAAAGGGTAATTAGAAGATTAAGTAAAATACAGGAGGAAAACCGTGCCATTAACGCGGCAATTAAGGGAGCAGAAATGGATTCTGGATAGAATCATCTCGATTCAGGGAGTCGAATCGGTAATAAACTGGATAAGAAGACTCCCCTTTGCGGCAGGCATGGAACTTTACGTTGACTACAACGATTTCAAGGCTAAAATCAAGAGATATGATGATATCTCCAGGGAGTTAATTAAAATCGGCGAGAAACGGGAGGCCATGGCCCACAGAGCCGCCGCTGCCGGTCATCTGGTCACCGCCAGAGATAACTTCTTTTCGGCAGCCGTATGTTATAACGTCGCCCATATGACCACTTCGGAAGAGGATCTCCAGGGCATGATTGCCTGCAACACTAAGAAAAACCAATGCTATGATGCCTTTATCAAGTTTGCTCCTTATCCCGTGGAAAGGATTGAGATACCTTTTGGAGACAAATCTCTACCTGGTTACCTGCATTTACCGGCCAAAGGGCAGCAGAACTGGCCCTGTGTCATCGATATAGGCGGCCTGGAGGTGCTCAAGGAAATACTTAACCCGGTGTACAATAACAAATTTATCGAAAGAGGTATCGCCATCTTAAGTTTTGATGGTCCGGGTCAGGGTGAAGCTAGACTTCGTAATATATTCTTTGAAACGAATGATTGGATTAGAGCGGGACAGGCGGCCATGGATTTTGCCGTCAAGCGTTCGTCGGTTATTGACTCCCAACGAATTGGTATTCGGGGCTTTAGCCTGGGTATCCGCATCGCCAGTCAAATAGCCGCCAACGACCCTCGTTATGCCGCCATTGCTACCCACGGGTCCGGTTTAGGAGGGGGAGGTGGTGGCAGACGCGCCGGCGGGGGCGGGCAAACCAGGAGATCCGGTCCTATGGGACCTGATCCAACCCTGAAAGAAAAAGTGATGTTTATGCACGGTTTTGAGGATGAAGAAGAATTTGACC
>CAITCX010000440.1 GCA_903890885.1 uncultured Dehalococcoidia bacterium | reverse complement strand
TACGCTATGATCCAAATAAAATTCCTTCAGGTGTTCCCGAAACAAGTTTGATCATGGCTTTTTATGATCCCAATTCCGGTCAGTGGGTACCGCTGGCAAACTGCGTGGTCAATAGCGGGACACATACTGTTTCTGCGCTCGTCAGTCATTTTACAACTTTTGCGGTTATACCATCGGCACCAGCCGTTGCCAATTCACCCGTGCCGGGTGCCGCATCAACTGCTTTGGTTCCATCTCAGATTAACCCGGATAAACCGGCATCCTCCCAGAGTGCTTCTCCAACGGAGAGTGCCTCTCAGTCAACTACTGCGACATCGCCATGGACTTATGTCATGGTAGTGATACTGGTTGTTTTGGCCGTTCTGGTAGCATTCGCAATAATCCAGAGAGTGAGAAAAACTAAAACTTAGAGAGTTGTAAAGCCTGGTCAATCTTGCCAGTAATATATGCACGATTTCATGGGATTAATGCCAATAATTAGTCTAAAAACAGGGACATGGTTAATAGTAATTAAAAAGCCCTTAAGTCATTAAAAACTTAAGGGCTTTATTACTTTAAATTCTTGGCTGCCGATCCAGGGCTCGAACCTGGGCATACGGATTCAAAGTCCGCTGTGCTACCACTACACAAATCGGCAATCCGCCTTTACTGCCGAAGGTCGGGGTCGAACCGACATGAGAGTTGCCCCCCAATGGTTTTTGAGACCATCGCGTCTGCCTGTTCCGCCACTTCGGCCCGAAACCCAATTTGGAGCGGAAGACGAGGCTCGAACTCGCGACCTCCTCCTTGGCAAGGAGGCATTCTACCACTGAACTACTTCCGCTTGAGACGTGCCGAGGGCCAGAATCGGACTGGCGACACGCGGATTTTCAGTCCGCTGCTCTACCTACTGAGCTACCTCGGCATTACGCATAGAATTATACCAATTATACAGCCTTAACGCAAACGTGAGTGCCTGTGACCGGTTACACTTACTTAACCCCTGCTAAGAAATTACGCGGACCAACAACACACAAACGGTCCAATATTTCTTCAGCGACTCCCATCTCTCGCAGAGACGGGAAGACCTCGTTCTTTACATAAAGGCACCCATGTGGATTGGCAGCGCGTCCCTCCGGTTCGGGCGGCTTGGGGGGGCCCATAGGTGAATCCCCCATGGGTCTAAGCAGTGACCAGTCGTGCGATGGCAGCAGGCGGTCTGCGTAACCGGCATCAATCAGTACCTTCAGGGTTTGGTTGCGTTCCAGCGGGCCCAGGCCCCTTCCAGGATAACGGTCCATCCCCAGGTAACAGCCCTGCTCTAACAGCCATTTGAGGTAATCTAGGTCGGTGGTGTCGTTGGAGTGGTCCAGTTTGACCCTGCTGAGATCCACCCCTTCCTCTTTCAGGATAGCCACTTGCTGCGTTCCCACTTTGCCCGGCGAATTGGAGTGCAACATGATGGGTAAACCGGTTTGACGGTGGGCCCGGGCTATCGCGCGTAATACCTTCGCCTGCCACTCGGTTACCCCGGGGTTTTCGCTGGCCCCCTTTATTATGCCTGCCTTGATATTGGTGCCGGCTATGCCCACTTCGATTTCTCTTACAAATATTTTGGCGATCTGGTCTGCGGAGGCGCCCGCCAGGAAGAACGGTTCTCTGAGCCACCACCCGGTGCAGGTGATCAAATTTACCCCGCTTAAGCGAGCCAGGTGGGCCAGCGCCGTCACGTCCCGCCCCAGGTCGGTGGTAGTGGCGTCTACGATGGTATCTATTCCTTCCTTCTTTATCTGTGTCAGGCGCTCGACCGCCTTGGCCATGAATTCGGAGTCCAGAAATTCAGGGTAATTCTGGCTCAGTCCGGCGGCCGTGCTGACCACGTGTTCGTGCATCAGCGTGAAGCCCAAATCTCCGGTGCTGACAGGCCCGAGTACTGTATTGACGATCAACATCATTTGATCCTCCCAGTTTAACTTGTATTCTGCTTTTTGCGTCTTAGTCTAGACTTATGCAGAATATTTGTCAAAGGCTGTTCTCTAGCCGGTAACGTCAAGATAGTTGTGTAAATTTAAGAATTGGCTTATCCTTCCAAGTTTGATTTAAATGATTAATCACTCCGTAGATGATCCGATCAACACTTTTACCATTAGTGAAACAAC
>CAITCX010000439.1 GCA_903890885.1 uncultured Dehalococcoidia bacterium | reverse complement strand
TAATTTTAGAAATGAGCCTCCACTGAATGATAGTTTAGGCTACTACAAACTTAATCCTGCTCCTGTTCGAAACTTTAACTCACCGTTAGCTTTACACCTGGATGGGCTGGGTATATTATTGGTGTCAAGACTAAAAAAGAACTTTGCCTTAATGGAAGTCGCTTTTACCCTGTATAATAAAAGCAGGACATAAAAGAAACCCGCCTTAAGATCGAGAGTATCTTTTTAGTATTATCCGCCATTTCTTTTACGGAGGTAAATCATGAATCCTTTTCTGGCTGCCTTCCTCTTTTTAGCAGGAGTGGCATTGGGTGGGTTATTCATTTGGCTATTAATCAAGATGCGTATATCTCAAACACAGTCTGCTGGTGAGTCTGAAAAAGCCACGCTGGTTGAGCGGTTATCCTCCCGTGATGTTAAGATTGAAGAACTAAATTCTGTGATCCAGAAAAAAGACAGTGATTGTTTAGCTTTACAAAGCGAAACGTCAAATATGAACAGGCAAATCTCGGAAATGAAAACCCGCTTGGAAGAAGAGCGAAAAGCCTCCCAAGAAAAGCTGGTTTTGCTAAATGATGCTCAAACGAAGCTTTCCGATGCCTTTAAGGCCCTCTCAGCAGAAGCCCTGAACACCAATAATCAGTCCTTTTTAGACCTGGCTAAAACTACTCTTGAAAAGTATCAGGAAAGCGCTAAAACCGATCTGGAAAACCGCCAAAAAGCCATTGATGCCGTGGTAAAGCCTGTTAAAGAATCTCTGGAAAAATTTGACGAAAAAATCCAGGGCTTAGAAAAAGTTCGCATCGAAGCCTATGTCGGACTGCAAGGGTTGGTAACAGAACTTAAAGAAGGTCAAACCAAACTTCAAAGTGAGACCTCCAACCTGGTAAAAGCCTTGCGGGCCCCGATAGTGCGCGGCCGCTGGGGAGAAATCCAGTTAAAACGCGTAGTCGAATTTGCAGGCATGATCCAGTATTGTGATTTTTATGAGCAGCAATCGACCGATACTGAGAGCGGTAGACTGCGCCCTGACATGGTAATCCGGTTGCCTAAGAATCGCAGTATAGTTATCGATTCTAAAGTCCCTTTAGAAGCTTACTTGAGTGCCATCGATGCTAAAGACGAAACCACCAGGATTGAAAAACTTAAAGAACACGCCAGACAGGTCAGGGACCATTTTGGTAAACTTGGCGCGAAGGCGTATTGGGAACAATTCTCGCCATCACCCGAATTCGTGGTTTTGTTTCTCCCGGGAGAATCGTTTTTCAGCGCAGCACTTGAACAGGATCCGGGGTTGATTGAAGCTTGCGTTAACCAGGGAGTGATTCTGGCAACACCCACCACTCTTATTGCCCTTTTAAAAGCGGTAGCATATGGATGGCAGCAAGAAACACTCTTAAAAAATGTGACTGAGATTGGCAAGTTAGGGAAAGAACTTTACGAAAGAATGTCCGATATGGCGGAACATGCCGAAGATATGGGGAAGGCTCTTAAGAAAACGATAGAACATTACAACAGCATGATAGGCTCTATTGAAAGCCGGGTCTTGGTCACAACGCGGAAATTCAAGGTTCTTGGCCAACTCAGTTCCGCCGATATCCCGGAGATTCAACCCATTACCATCTCCACCCGTCAATTACCTGAACCAGTTGAGGAATAATCTGGGGCCTGAATATTATTTAATAATTAAACTTCGTTAGTTATTACAGAGAGGTGAAAGGAATATGAAAAATTCCAGTCGCACGCTTTTAAGTTTTGGAATAGCCCTGGGTGTACTGGTTATTGCTACACTTGTCCTGGCTTTAACTCTTGGCAAAGGCAATGCTCCCTTAATGTCCGAAAACACGCCTCAAGGCGTCATCCAGCGCTATTTACTGGCCATCCAGGAAAAGAACTATTTAGCTGCCTATAATTATTTAGCCCCGTCGGATCCTAAGAATGTAAATGAACCAATTCGATCTTACGACATGTGGTTGCAGCAAGTTCAAAATTCTGTCAATTCTACCTGGAAAGCTAATTTGGGGAAAGTCACTATTTCTGGAGAAACCGCCAACGTTGACGTCTCGATCGAGGTGTTGCGGCCGGATGGACCTTTTGGAAACCCGGTCAATGCCAATAACATCACTTTTTTTCTCAAAATGGTGGGGGCAAACTGGCTCATAATATCACCTGCAGACCTGTACTGGCTGTATTAATAAATATCAGGAGGAATTAAATGAGCAGCGTCAGACGGGTTTATTATTATCTGGTTACCTTGATCACTCTGGGTATATTCGTTTCAGGTATAGGCGTATTGCTATCCCTGTTATTTGATATTACCATCTCAGGTTCTTCAGCCATCGGTCAATCCAACTTCATTCAGCAGCAGCTCAGTCTGGGTTTAGCTATGCTGGTTATTGGCGGGCCTTTGTGGTTCTTTTTCTGGAAAAGTGTCCGGAAGAATGTCAGCGGCAATAACCTTGAAATCGGCGCGACTCTTCGCAAGTTCTTTCTAAATTTTATACTCGTGGTAACCTCGCTTACCGCTGTTTTTGCTGCTCAAGCCGTTTTAAAATGGCTGATGACAGGTCTTCCCCAATCTCAGAGTATCTCCGGGAGTCTGGCTACCTTCATCGTATCTCTGGCCGTCTGGTATTATCATTGGCGCGTTTCAGAACTCGAAGGACATCCTTCTCCCTCTTCCAAAACGCTTCGCAGATGGTATATTTATATTGTTTCAGGTTGGGGACTGGTTCTTCTGGCTGTCGGCTTGGTACAACTCGTTAATGCCTCCGCCAGTTATCTGCCGATCTGGGGCAATCACCTTATTGGCGCAGGTGTATGGGCTGGCTCTATTCCAGACAGTGTCAGCCTGTTCATCTCGGGAGGGATATTATGGTCTTTCCACTGGTTCCGCATGTCCGAAGGAGACACTGCTTCCAATCTGCGCCAGATATATATTTATCTCCTGGCTATTGTAGTCAGTTCTATCGTTGGTTTAGTAGCCTTGACTATGGGATTGTACCAGGTGTTCGTCTGGATAATGGGCGCGGCCGGAGACATCTCCGGAAGCTATTTTCTGTTTTTGGACTGGGTCATCCCGACTCTGATCGTTACGGCTGCCATATGGGTCTATCACCAATCCGTTGCCCAGGAAGAGGCCGCTGAACTCACAGAGCGCTTGCTTTCCGCCAAAAGAGTCCACCTTTATATCATGTCTTTCATAGGGCTGGGAACCCTGATTTCCGGGCTGATTATACTGTTCGGAACATTATTGGACTTGGTTATTAACAACCTTAGCCCGGCCATAGCCCAGCAACCCGGATGGTGGCAAAAGCAATTGAGCCTGTGTGTGGCACTTATGATAGTAGCGGTTCCTTTATGGTCGTATTATTGGAACCAGATTATCCTTCTTTCCACCAGCGGCGGTATCGCAGAATGGCGGGCTAAATCCAGGCGTATCTACCTGTATGTCATCATCGGAGCTTCAATTATTGCCCTGGCTGCCGCTCTCGTCAACGTAGTATTCCAATCCCTCAGCGGTTTACTTACCGGAAATTTTGGTATAGGTGTACTTCAAAATTCCCGCTGGAGTATCCAGTCTTTAATCGTGGCCATTCCCGTTTTGATCTATCACTGGCTCATCGCCCGTCAAGACCAGCACAGAGGCGCCGAAGCGGCCGTCAGCCTTAAGAACATTACGGCGCTCATAGACCATCAGTCCAGGGACTTGATCGGCTCACTGGAAAAGAAATTAGGTGCCAAAATTCGTATCCTGGAATATATTGGAGCGCTTGCAGGACCTCCCATGCTATCGGATGAAGATTTAACTAAACTGACAGATGAGATCAGATCTAGCCCCTTTCCTAAGGTCATGCTTATTATCCATGACTCTAGATTTCTGGTCCTCCCTTATCAGGAAAAATGATATTTTAACCTGTAACTGTTCCTTTAAATTGGCAAAATAGCCGTTAATCAGTTCGTAACAAAAATAGACTAAAATGTATGTTAGATCAGATAGTATTTTTTGAATTAAATGGATAGTCATGTTATGCTAATCATCAATTAATTCACCTCTAACTGACTATTCCAAACTTAAACCCTGGAGGAAACCAAGATGCCTAAAATTCATTTTTTGGACGTGACCAATCGAGATGGTGTGCAGACCGCCAAACTGGGACTTTCCAAGCTGGAAAAAACCCTCATCAATATTTATCTCAATGAGATGGGAGTTTTCCAGTCTGAGTTCGGCTTTCCTACCACCCATCACGAATC
>CAITCX010000438.1 GCA_903890885.1 uncultured Dehalococcoidia bacterium | reverse complement strand
TCAGGTTGGATCCTCATGGACTATGCAGATGTCATATTCCATGTCTTTGGGCCATTCGAGCGCGATTATTATCAATTGGAAAAGCTCTGGGAAACCGCCAGCACCAAAGTCAGGGTTCCATGATCCCTCACTTTTCTCCTCTCCCAATAGGGCCAAGGCAAGGAAGATGAGCCTTATCTAGCTACGAAATCCTTCTTCGTGAAATAGAGATTGATTTCTATTTCAGCATTTACAGGTGAGTCTGAACCATGCACTGAATTCCTTTGCAAATCCAGTCCGAAATCCTTGCGAATAGTCCCATTCTCTGCTTTTACAGGATTAGTAGCACCCATAGCCTTGCGAGCTACTTCCACCGCGTTAGGACCTTCAAAAACTGCTGCTATAATGGGGTAAGAAGTGATATAAGCGATCAAGTCCTTGAAGAAGGGCTTATCAGCGTGCACTGCATAATGCTTATTAGCCAGCGCTTCATCCACTTTCAGTATACGCAGGGCAACGATTTTAAGTCCGGCTTTCTCCACTCGATCCAGAATAGCGCCGCCCAGATTGCGCTCCATGGCATCCGGTTTTACCAGTATAAGTGTCCTGTCCATTTAAACTCCTTTAATGCTTTAATTATTTTATTTTGAATTAAAAAGACGTTCTAACTCGCGGATTCCCACCTTTTCCAGCGAATCCACCACCAAATCGGCCTGGTTTAAACCGACAGCCTCGTGAGTGTTGGTAACGGCGATACAGTGCATCCTGGCCCGCTTGGCGCCTTCAACGCCCGCCACCGCGTCCTCAATAACGATACAATTGGCAGGCTCCGCTCCCAATTTTTGGGCGGCCTTAAGGTACACTTGGGGACTGGGTTTGCCTTCGGAGACTTCTCGACCGAAGACAATAGCCTGAAAGTATTCTGCCACTCCGGCTTCTGCCAAAATCAAATGGATGTTTTCTAGAGGCGCTGAGGATGCAATAGCAGCAGAGATATTGTTGGGTTCAAGCATCTTCAACAAAGTAATGACGCCGGGAAAGGGTGTGACATTGGATTTTACGGCATCACGGAAAAAAACCTCTTTATCATTGGCGATTTTATCAATTTCGGATTGAGTCATTTCTCTAGCCATAATTTTGCGGATAATGGTATCATTCCTCTGCCCAAAGATGCTTTGAAAGTTCTCTTCCGTAAAGGTTTTACCCTGCTTTTTGAAGGCGAACTGCCACGAACGGCAGTGGTAAATTCCCGTGTCGGCTATGACACCATCCATGTCCCAGATGATAGCCAGGACAGGTTTTTTAATCATATTAATTCTGACTCTCTCTGGATTTGATGATAAACTGGGTAGAAGTTCCTTCAGCGAAAACATTACCTGAAAAGTCGGATAGAGTAGCTTCAGTCTCTATCAACCGGGAGGTATGCCTGGCTATCCGGCAACTGACCAGATATTTTTGTTCGATGGGCACCATCCGGCGAAATCTTACCTGCATTTTGGCAGTGATGTTATGCACTCCGGCAAACATTGCTGCCCAACCCATGGCCTCATCCAGTACGAAGGCAGTCATCCCGCCGTGCAGATAATTTGGCCATCCCTGTAAATTTTCACCGGGGATAAACACTGCGCTGGCGGTTTTGGTTTCTTCATTCCAGACAAATTTGATCTTCAATCCAATCGGATTGGATTTACCGCAGCCGAAGCACATATCATACCCTTCTTGCGGGTCTAGTTCCACTGTAGGCCAGGTTTCCATGATGCCTCCTAAAACGGTTTGCGGCGTTCGGTGATAGGCGGCCGCCTGAGGTAGACCGGCTGAAGCGTCGCCAGATTATCGAATTGCCCGGCAGCACGCCGCTGAAGCCCGAGTTCAGCCAGATAAACGGCTCGCCGCAATTGAGCGGCTGGAGCAGGAATGACGGCCTTTGACTTACCTAATTTTTTTAAAAGCAATCTAACGGCTGGCTTTATTTCCCCACAAAACAGCGTGGTTTCTTTTATGGCAGATGCTAATACGGCAGGAGTAGTTATGTGCTCAGCCTTAATTTCAGTCCAGCCTTTTCGAGGCCTGAGTTGATATAGAGCTGCCGCGATCTCTTCCCTGCCGGCATTTTGCACAACGCAAATCGGCAACCTGGTTTCAGCTTGTTGATAGGCAGTGGCTTCCAGAGTGCCAATACCGATGATGGGGATATTTAAACTTAAGGCCAGCCCTTTAGCAGCGCTGACGCCTACGCGCAGACCATTAAAACTACCCGGACCCAGGGCCACGATAACACAATCGAGTTGTTTCAAATCCACCCGCGCGCTTTTGATCAGAAAATCCAGATGGGGAGATC
>CAITCX010000437.1 GCA_903890885.1 uncultured Dehalococcoidia bacterium | reverse complement strand
CTACCACCGCTTACGCGGGATAGTTCGTCCAACAAGTTTCAGCGCGCTTCGCTTCTGAAACTTGGGACTCACTACCACCGCTTACGCGGGATAGTTCGACTAACGCTTCCTATAGTCAGCGAGTCTCACTAAAAATCCCCGGAAGAAGATCACCTCCCGGGGATTTAAACTAACAGTTACAACTTTACTAAATAAGCGTTCTGCTCTTAGAAAGTAAGAGTCAGCTTGTTGATCAGCATGTAGTTGTCATTGACCTTATTAGCATTATCGGAGCCTTTGTAATAATCACCGGTCCAGAGATAACCGCCCCCAATCATATAGGACAGGTTATTGGTGATTTTGTAGGTACCGGTAAGATCAGCTTCCCAGCCGTATTCTCTGTTGATGACACCTGCCGGCCTCTGGTCGGCTGTAGCGTAAGAAACTGATGCCATAATATCCAACTTGGGCGTAGGTCTCACACCAACTCTGCCCTGGCCGAACCAGGCATTAGTCATGCCGTCGGCGGTGCTACCTGGGGGTATTGCCGGATTGTTGAGACTGGGGTTTTGTGTTGTAGAGTAACCAGGTATAGCACCAGCCCAATAGGAGAGGTCACTATTGAAAAGAATTAAACAGGGATTCCAATCTCTGCCGCCATTGACGAGTAGACTATTGCCTTCCATTTTATCCGTTGTGGGATCGTCGCCGGAAATGTAGGCAAATGTGCCGCCCGCATAAACTATCCCGAAATCGGCAACAGCATCAATAAAGACACCCAGATTTTCCAGCTTTTGATCAGCGAGTACGCCAGTTTCATAGTCTTTCCATGTGCCCCAGAAATAATCAATTTCTGCCTGAACTTTGACCGGCCCGAACTGAGCGATAGCGTAAGGCTGTAGTATATAAAACAAGGAGGTGTAGCCTGATGGTTTAGGTCTGGCATCGCGTCCTACACCTGCCAGGAGGCCGGCTTCACCGCTACTCCAGGTATATTTAGCTGCGGCAACATATTTATCTCTATCGTTATCAGTGTATGTTGAGCCGGCTACAGCCGAACTGCTATTATCGTCTTGCTTAACGATTTGCAAGGTATAGTACCAGGGACCGGTTGTATTGCTCCAGGCGACTTTGCCCCGGGGCATGGCCGTATCCATAAACACTGTTCCCCAGGCGCTATCGTTCATATAACCAACACGGAAAGTGCCGATAGGAGAATCATAGCTAATGTAGGCCCAATCGAAAGCGATGTTTTCACTTTCATGAGCGGATTGGGCTGATTGATCAGATTGAATCGCAGCAGTGGCAGTAGATCTCTTGCCGCCCCAAACTCTTTCCATGATATCCGCGCGTGTGATAAAAGAAAGACCGGGTGAAACAACAAAATCAGTTCTGAGCCTTAACCGCTGATAGAAGAATCCGGTGCTGGGACCAACAGCATTCAGATGCTTCACCTCATCTTTCGCCGTTCCTGAATACCAATATTCATCCGTTGACCTGAAGGTGGTTTTATCCAGATACATTCCGGCCACATAAAAATCGCCGCTGAATTTTACATCGACGGCGGAAGCCTGCGTGCTGAAGGCAGTAATCAGCCCCAGCGACAACAAAATTAACCAAAATCTCTTCATTCCATCCCTCCTTATAATTCGTTAATTTACATATTGTTGAGCAATCTAACATCGGCAAAAGAGCTTGTCAAGATTTTTCGACCAATGTCCCCTCGTGTAACATTTAGGTGGTTAGGGGATTAGAGTTTATCAGGTCTTAATCCCTGCTTGCGCGGGATAGTCCCGATAGCCTTTGGCTACGGGATAATTCGACTAACAAATTTCAGTATACTTGGCTCCTGAAATTTGAGTCTCATTACAACTAACAGATATTACTGCGCTGTACTTGTGGAGCTCCAAAAAAAAGTAGGAGGCAATTTATTAAAGATGCGACATCCCGTGTCGGGATAATATCTGAGTTTCATTGATTCGTCCAACAAGTTTCAGCGCGTCGCAGATGACCCCATGGTGACCTTCAGGTTATTTAGGTTACTTCGCTTCTGAAACTTGGGACTCACTACCTCCGCTTGCGCGGGATAGTCCCGATAGCCTTTGGCTACGGGATCAATTCAACTTACAGATATTTCTTCACTGCGTTTGCAATATCTGAGTTTCAT
>CAITCX010000436.1 GCA_903890885.1 uncultured Dehalococcoidia bacterium | reverse complement strand
TGCTGGGCGTCCTTCTGGCCGAAGTAGGCACAAGTGGGTTGAACAATATTGAAAAGCTTATTCACTACTGTCGCCACGCCGCGGAAATGACCGGGTCGAATGGCGCCCTCTAGACGATCAGTGACTTTATAAACGTCTACCCATGTGTTATAGCCCTCCGGATACATCTGAGCAGGGACAGGCAGATAAACGAAATCAGTTTTTTCCTTTTCTAGCATGGCAAAATCACGAGGATAATCCCGCGGGTAACGCTCGAAGTCCTCATTGGGACCGAACTGGGCGGGATTGACGAATATGCTGACGATGGTATGAGTGTTAGCCTCGCGAGAGCGCCTGACCAGAGTAAGATGGCCCTCATGAAGGTAGCCCATGGTGGGCACAAACCCTACTGAGCCCTCAAGCGAGTGGCGCACCTTTTGCATTTCGGCTACGGTTTCGATAATTTGCATGGATCATCCTTTCCATTTTTGAGCAGAATTCCAGCCTGACTAAATTATATATGGCATAATATTATACTAATACGCCATCGCCGACAAGTAATACACCCATTAATAAAGCATACAATGATTAAAGAAGCCCGCTATATTATTTGCAACCTGAATTAGAATATAATAAAAACAATATCCCTGAGACTGGAGGAAGAAATGCAGTATCGTAAATTCGGCAAACTGGATTGGAAGGGTTCAGCCCTGGGCTTCGGCGCCATGCGCTTGCCGCAGGTTGGAACAGACAGGAACAGCCCCATCGATGAAGCGGAAGCCATCCGCATTATGCGCTATGCTATCGATAATGGAGTAAATTATGTGGATACGGCCTTCCCTTACGCCATGGGCGATAGCGAGCGGGTAGTGGGCAAGGCCTTGCAGAATGGTTACAGGCAAAAAGTGAGGCTGGCTACCAAGTTATCTTCCTTCGTTTTAAAATCAGCGGACCAATTTGAGAGCTATTTCAACTCCCAGCTCAAACGACTGCAAACCCAGAAAATCGATTACTATTTGCTGCACGGCTTGAACGCGGACAACTGGAAACAATTGAAGGAATGGAAGGCTATCCAGTTTGTAGAGGCCAAAATCGCCGAAGGCAAAATAGGACACGTGGGTTTCTCTTTCCATGACCAATATAATGTCTTCAAAGAAATAATAGACTATTATGACAACTGGACATTTTGCCAACTCCAGTACAACTACATGGATGAAAATAATCAGGCGGGCCGCAAAGGCCTTGAATATGCGGCCGGAAAAGGTCTGGCCGTGGTGATTATGGAACCCCTTCGGGGCGGTCAACTGGCCAGAACACCTCCTCCCGCTGTGGCTAAAATCTGGGAGCAAAACGGCAGGCAGCGCAGCCGCGTTGAGTGGGCACTGGATTGGCTCTGGAACCAGGAAGCCGTCTCGGTTGTACTCAGCGGAATGAGCAACATGGAACAGGTGGTGCAAAACGTCACTTATGCCGGGCGCTCCGGGGTGGGGATGTTGACTTCTGAAGATATGTCATTGTTTAGAAAGGTTATGGATGCCTATCAAAGCCTGGCTCCGATTCCTTGCACCGGCTGTAACTACTGCCAACCCTGTCCTAACAACATTGCCATCCCCAGAATATTCGAGATTTACAATGAAGCCACGGTCAACGAAGATCCACGCGCCGCTCACAGTTATAGCGGCGGACCAGGCGGACTGAAGGAAGAACAGCGTGCCAACCACTGCCTGGAATGCGGAGAATGTGTCAAAGTCTGCCCGCAGAAAATAGACATTCCCTCCCAGCTAAAGAAAGTTCACGCAGAATTGTCTAAATTCCGT
>CAITCX010000435.1 GCA_903890885.1 uncultured Dehalococcoidia bacterium | reverse complement strand
GGTATACCATATTTTTCAGACTTGATAATATAATCGGATTGTTGTAATTGTGACGAATTATCAGTGCTTTTTACCAGAGAATATATTTTATATTGCAATTGTTGTTTCAATATTTCTGCGTTTTCTGCCGCGCATATTGCCGCCAAGGGATAACTTAAATCATTGAGTATTTTAGGGAAAATATGTTCTCCATTCACTTTCGATGAAATAATACCTTTTACGTTCTCCATCACAAATACTGGAGGTTGATGTTTCGCTACAATCCGCAAATATTCTCGATAAAGAAAATGACGCTGATCAGTTTCAAACCCTACTATATGATTTTTCATTCGTGACCGACCAACAATTGAATAGGCCTGACACGGTGGTCCGCCTATCAAAACCCAGGTCTCATGGATTCCGATAGCCTGTTTTATTCTCTGGTCTATCTCGTCATTAGAAGAATTCCCGTTTCCTAATTCGACTTGCCAGGCCTGATTTTGGGCATTTGCTGCTTGCGCTGGATGACGCCTGAAAAGCTCTGGTCTATCTATTTCTCCACGAAGATAAGAATAATAATCCTCGGGCACTTCTGAACTGAGGAATTCTCTATAGAAAGCTCTTAATTCCAGAGTTGAGTGAGCATTGGTCTCCTTTTCTATTGATAGCGCAATTTTAAAAGGATGCTGCTTATCGGAATCCTCAAAAGCAGAGAAGCCTTCTCCGAGCCCACCAGGTCCTGCAAATAAATCAATTACGGGAACAATGTCTTTCATCCTTGTAGTGTATAATACTTACAATAAATAATAAATGGACACTTCAGATGATTTGGTTTTTTGCTTTTACAAACCAAGGCAGCGAAATCAATCAGAGCCCAGTTAAATTCTTTGGGATGATCGGTATCAATAAAATCCTCTAAAATATTCCGATATTTTGAACTTCTTCGAGAACTATCAGTTATTTTTAGTCCTAATAACCGTCCTGTTACCCTGACAGTATTTGTATCGAGTAAAATATCAGGGTATCCAAAAGCAAAGCACCTAAATGCAGACGTAATATAATGACTTATTCCAGGGAGAGATGAAAGGGCATCAAAATCTTTAGGAATTCTGCCATTGTATTTTTCAACGATTTCTTTCGCCATTGTATGAAGAAGCTTACTTCTCCAATGCAGGCCTATAGGATAAAGGATTTCTAATATTTCGCTTTCATCGCTTTGAGCGAGAATTTTGATATCTGGGAAATGGTTTAAAAATGATTTATAAACAGGAACAACCTGGTTAGCCTGAGTCCTGTGCAACAAGACCTCAGCGATAAGGATTTTATAAGGATTTCTGGTGTTCCTCCATGGATATCGACGTTTATTGTTTTTCCACCAACCAAGTATCGATTCTCTCATAGAATTGAGAGGCAAATTACCCCAAATTTTGTCTACATCTGGTTCTGAACTCAATAAGATGCTCCGCGAAGCTACTCTTCAAAATCACTTTCCGGTAAAAATTCCGATCCAAAGCCAAGTATACGCTGACACCATCTTCTGGGTTTGTCCCAGTCTGGGAGAGGTGCATCGCTGCTGACAGTGATCTGGTCTCTTAAATATTGTTTGGCAATAATTAAAAAGGCAGCCGCTGCCAGTCCATACGGTAACCCTCCTGTTTTGGCATACTGGAAGTATTTGCCGTTCCTTTTTCTTGGTTGATGATAAACGAAAATCAAGTCTTGGACAAAGTTGAAAGACTCGCAGCAGCCCTGGGATTCGCATTTGCCGTTAAAACTCACACCGTATTCATTGATCATGGGCAAACCTTCGCCATCAGGACCGGCCAATACCACTTCGCTACGATCAATCTCCGGAAGTATTTTCTTGAAATCATCCAGCATACGCTGGAAAACGGCCTGGTCAACAGTTTTTTCCCTATACCAGTAAAGGGTGTAACCCATAAAGGACTCTCCTTTGTTTGACGATTCTATTTTAACGTGTTTACGACTTTTATTAAACCTTTTTTAAAGTTGGCTAAGGGTAAATACCGGGGAAATCCTGAAGACCTGATGCCTATTTCGCTGAAATCGGCTACCCATTTCGGTCCAAACTAGGCCATGAGCACGGGCAAATCGGCCACCCTATAAAGGATATAGGGAGTTGCTCTGGGATGGGTATAGTTTAACTCAGTTTACCATTATTAACAATGACCTAATTTCTTTCGTTCTTCCGATTACCTGGTGGGGGTGGGGCGGTTCCAGATGGACGGCGATGGTTGGCGTCAACTACTTTTGCCGGATAACGAGAATTATTTTTGCCGGTTCCCCTGTTTCTGTTTCTGGTCGAAAAACCATGAGACGTTGTGTCTGATATAACTTTGAGAGCCTGATTAACCCTGGAATATAAATTATCACTGCGTTACAGGCGACCGCGATCACGCCGGTATATGCCAGAAAAACGCCATTGTAGATCAGTCCGGCGCCAGACGTTTTTCCGGAGGCGTGATTAGCTGCGGCCGCTGCGCCAGCAACTATCCCTATAATCTCCAATCTCAAGTCCCATATCTTAAAACTTAGAACTTAGAACTTCGAACTTAATACTTGGCATCCGTAAACTGTAAACCATAAACCGTAAACTGTGAACTTAAAACTTATAACTTTATCCTCCCTCACTGCCCATCTCTCACTTCCCATTTTTTAACAGGCGCTATTGGGGGCTGGCAATATTTTTGCAGAAAGGATAGTCTAAAGGATATGAAAATATCAATAACATCATCCAGGAGCCCATGGTCAGGCCATTCTTGGTTTACTAAAGCATTCTTGTGGACATACGATTGGTTTGCGCTGGGGTTCTGCTGCCAGTTTGTCTGGCAGTGTCCATCCAGTTACATTCTTAAGTTTTATAATGAGCACATCTCCGCCAATCACCTGGATATTGGCGTGGGCACTGGCTTTTTTCTTGATAAATGCAGGTTCCACGTACAACTGCCTAGCCTTGTTTTGCTGGACCTTAATCCCAATATGCTGGAAAAAGCGCAAAAACGCTTAAATCGTTATCATCCGCAAGTTTATCAAATGAACATTATGGAGTCACATCCTCTCAGTATTCCGGCCTTTGACTCGATTGGTTTAAGCTATATACTGCATTGTTTGCCTGGCACAATGGCTACTAAAGAGGCAGTCTTCCAAAATATTGTTCCGCTTCTTAAGCCCGGCGGCACAGTTTTTGGCACCACCTTCCTGTATAAAGGCGTCAAACGCAGCCCCTTGGCTACTTGCGCATTCTGGTTTACCAACCTGTTCCGGTTTATGGAAAATAAGGAGGACAGTCTAGACGCGCTGGAGCAGAGTCTGAAAAAGCATTTTTCTGAGGTTTATATAGAACGGCGCGGATGTGCAGCTTTATTCTGGGCCAGGAGATGATAGCTGCCGCGTAGCAGGCGTGTTTAATACTGAAATGATCCTGGCTCAAAACAAAGTGTTGTGCAGCCCTATAGAAGTTATTATTAGGCTATTTCAGACTGCCGATGGCGTTGTATAATGGGACTGATGAACAATATACACCCTGAAAAAGCTCAACCGCCCTTTCGCCAGCCATGCGTGTGTCCGTGGTGGCTGTGTTTTACATTTGATAACGTTTTCAGAAAGCTTCTTCAGAATCCCGAATCTATTTTGAAGCCGTATATTATGCGAGGCTGGACAGTCCTGGATATCGGACCGGGAATAGGTTATTTTACTATTCCCTTGGCCAAATTAGTGGGGGATACTGGAAAAGTCATTGCGGCCGATCTTCAACAAAAGATGCTTGATGGAATTTTTCGGAGGGCTCAGCGGGCAGGAGTAGAGCAGCGCATCCAGCTTCAGCTGAGTACCCCTGATAGTATCGGAATAGACGAAACTGTAGATTTTTGCCTGGCTTTCTGGATGGTGCACGAGGTATCAGACCAACCATCTTTTTTGGTCGATGTATCATCCAGGCTAAAAAGAGATGGATTGTTGCTGTTTGTAGAACCTAGGCTGCATGTTTCAAAGGATGCCTTTAATAAGACACTCGCAATAGCCGGGAAGGCGGGATTATCAATAATAGACCACCCCAGGATATTCCTGAGTTACTCGGCATTATTAAAAAAGAATTAACCTTCTTGCCCAAAAGTGCCCCCATAAACAACCTGATTTTAATTCTGTTCCCACAGGTAAGTACCGCACTGGTGAATATGGTAGGTTTTAAGCACAATCAGGCCTTGTTACAGCTATAGTCCAACCCTGCTCCATCCCTCAATATCCATATACTTTTACCCTCTGGAATCGCTGTAAACGGCATAAATTCATGGGTTGTTCGGTTTGAGATTCTGTGGACAAATGACTCACTTCACCTAGCAAATAACCCCGATGGGGTTTCCTTGGTTAAGGAGCCCCTCGGAGTGTTTTTTGCAAGTAGGAATTCCCCACTTTTGCAATAACATTTACACCGGTAATAAAAAGACAAATTTAACCGCTCCAGTATAGGCCGAGGCTTAAAATTCCGTTAGGTGTATAAAATGACTTCAGTCCGGCTTTTGGGACCGGGCTGAGTCTAAGGAGCCTACTAAGAAAGAGCTAGTCAGTTATCCTGACATTACCTATCATAGCAAACGATTGTTAAGGGCTTATTTAGGGAGGTTACTTAATGAGTAAATCTGAATATTGGCAAAATTCCGGCATATGCATCTGTGATGGTATGCTTTTAAATTAGGTTTTTGCATGTTTCTTCTTAACAGCTTTGGCTTTAGTACTTTGCTTCACAGCTTTTTGTTTTTGTTGCTCATCCCAAATAGCCTCGGCTTTCAACCAATGTTCACAATCATGGCCGGCTGGGCAGTTCTCTTCTTCCCAGATATGATAAGCAATCAATCTGATTTCGTCTTGTCGTCCCATTTTGTTTCCTCCTTCGATCTATAGTATACAATACTACAATATTAGAGTGCATTAACATCAATTATTTCCACTGAATCGTCATAGTGCTTTCTCAGGCTGTATAGGTCTAGAATGGTTCTGCCGACGATATAACCTTGAATCAGAGCAATGACAATGGTGATACCGATTCCGCCTGACTAACTGCTGATGTTTATACCAGGCACTACTACCAAGGCAATCAAGCCAGCCATCAGGCTGGGCCGATTGGTAACACCGCAGGTATCTATCATCCGGAAGGCTTTCTCTATCCTGAGTTGTATTTAGGCAAAACCGAAGGTGGAAAGTGTGACTAGAATTCCGATCAGATTTGAGAAGTTTTCT
The DNA here is from genome assembly GCA_903890885.1 of uncultured Dehalococcoidia bacterium. GTDB lineage: Bacteria > Chloroflexota > Dehalococcoidia > Dehalococcoidales > UBA3254 > UBA3254. The sequence goes on along the minus strand of CAITCX010000435.1, from coordinate 2,424 downwards.
TATAACTAACTATTTCTTTAATGTGGTGGTATTTTCTTGATTCTTATAGATGTGATAGATCAACTCCCAATCCAGCGAAAAATATATAGATTATATAGGTGCTAAAACGGTTGTTGGACTTGTAGCATTATTTTATCATTATTTCAAAGCTGTCAGTCGAATGAAACTTTTATTGGCTAGTATTGGTAATTGCGGCTAATTTATGATCAGCCAGGTAAGTGGTTGTAAAAAATGAATTTGGTGTAAAAGTATAACTGAAAACGTATCTGTATTGCATCAATCAAGAAAACAACTTTTTATGATGAGGAGAGGCAATGTCGGAAGACATATCCGCCAAACTACCTGAACGCATTGGTGGCCTGAAATCACTAGCTTATAACCTTTGGTGGAGCTGGAATGACGATGCCAAAGATGTGTTCAAAGTGCTTGATATGACATTGTGGAGGGATACTTGGCATAATCCTGTGAGACTGCTGCAGCTGTTACCCAAGAACCGCCTGGAGACAGTTGCAGGAAACGACGATTTCCTAGCCAGATATGACTCAGCAATGGCGAAGTTCAAACAATATATGAGCGGCTCCATCCAGTCGTGCCATAGCAACTATCCAGCACTGGCTTCCGGAAGTATTGCCTATTTCTCCATGGAATTCGCCCTCCACAACTCACTGCCAATTTACGCCGGTGGCCTAGGTGTCTTAGCCGGAGATTACTGTAAAGAAGCGAGCGACCTGGGGCTGCCGCTTGTCGGCGTTGGTTTGATGTATCCTCATGGGTATTTTCAGCAGCATCTAACGAACGATGCTTGGCAGAAAGAAGTGTACCGACAACTTGATTTCCTTCAGGCACCTCTCATACCTGTCATTGGACTCGACCAACGTCCTTTACGGGTCAATGTGCCACTCGATTCCCATTCCGTTCGCATTGGCGTATGGCAGGTAAATGTGGGCCGTATCAAGCTGTTCTTATTGGATCCAGACCTGGATGAAAACTCACCCGACGACCGCAAGCTGGCGGACCGTCTTTACGATGGCGACAAAGAAACACGGCTGAAGCAAGAGATATTGCTTGGCATAGGTGGTGTTAGGGTACTGCGAGCGCTAGGAGAACAACCCACTGTTTGGCATGCGAATGAGGGGCACACAACCTTCATGATGGTAGAACGCTGCCGAGAGTTAATACAACAGGGCATGAAATTCGCGGAGGCACTCGAGAAAGTCCGCGCCACCACGGTCTTTACCACACATACACCTGTGCCAGCGGGCAACGACGTGTTCCCGCGACCTTTGGTGGAGCACTACTTCAACCCTTTTTGGGAGAGCCTCACCTTAACAGCGGAAGAGTTTCTGTCCCTCGGCAAGTTTCGATTGGACAACCAAGATTTCAACATGACTGTGCTCGGCCTAAAGATGGCTGGCCGCCGGAATGGTGTGAGTCAGTTGCACACCGGCGTCTGTCGCCATATGTGGAATGGTGTCTGGCCGGAATTAAAAGAGGAAGAGGTCCCGATTTGCTCCGTTACCAACGGAGTACACGTGCCTACCTGGTTGGCGCCAGAGATGGCAAAACTGTATGAGAACTATGTCAGCACCGATTGGCTATCCCAACAGGATGATCAAGAGACTTGGGACAGGGTAAACTTTATTCCTGACAAGGATTTGATGGAAACAAGGGCGTTGTTGAAAAGGAAGCTAATAAGGATTATGAGTGATAGAGCCCGCAAACGCTGGAAGCAGGAAGGCACTTCCCTGACTAGCACATTGGGGATGGGTGCGCTGCTAGAGGACAAGGCACTGACCATCGGATTCAGCCGGCGTTTTACAGACTACAAGAGAGCTGCTCTGATATTTCACGACATAGAGCGCCTGAAGCGTATCCTTCTTAATGAGTCCAGACCAGTGCAGCTGGTCTTTGCTGGCAAAGCTCATCCGAATGATCATCGCGGCAAGCTCATCATACAAGAGATTTTGCGAGCAGCCTTTGATCGCGGATTTGGCGGGCATATAGGATTTGTTGAAGATTACGATATTCATGTTGCCCACTACTTGGTACAAGGCGTAGATGTCTGGCTAAATAATCCTAATGTGATGGAGGAAGCCTGCGGCACCAGCGGTATGAAGGCAGGTATAAACGGTGTGCCTCACCTGAGTGTGATGGATGGTTGGTGGCACGAAGCATACGATGGTACTAGCGGATGGGCAATTGTCAGCGACAACAACGATGCGGTCAATGGTAGTCGGAATGCCGCTGATGCTGATGCTCTGTACAGGTTGCTGGAAGAGAAAGTAATCCCTCTGTATTACGAGAATGATCTAGATGGAATTCCGCGCGCATGGGCTAACATGGTGAAGAGGACAATCAGGTTAACCATACCGAGATTCTGTGCCCGCCGTATGGCCAGAGATTATGCCGATTTGTACTTGGCGG
>CAITCX010000434.1 GCA_903890885.1 uncultured Dehalococcoidia bacterium | reverse complement strand
GGCCGATCACGAGTATCTACCGCTGGAAGAACAAGGTTGAGGAAGCCCTGGAATGGCAGTGTGTGATAAAAAGCAGACAAGATCTGTTCGGTGAAATTGAAAAGGTTATTTCGTCCATTCATCCTTACGAGGTACCTGAAATAATAGCAGTGCCCATCATGACAGGCAGCAATGCCTATCTGGAATGGCTTAAGGATGGATTGATTTAATGGAGGATGGAGTCTGCCATGTTTCTTGCGGGTGATATCGGCGGAACAAAGACTCAACTTGGTATTTTTTCCACCGAAAGGGGGTTAAGACGACCACTGGCCGAGGCTGAATACCCAAGCTGTCAATATCCCGGTCTTGAATCGATTGTGAGAGAATTTCTCAATCATACCAATCTGCCTGTACGAAGGGCCTGTTTCAGTGTGGCCGGCCCGGTTGTGGATGGTAGTGCCAGGATCACCAATCTGCCTTGGATTATCAATGAAAGGCATTTGTGTCAGGCGCTTAACCTCTTAACAGTACACCTTTTAAATGATGTGGAGGCCATAGCTCATGCGTTGCCAATTTTAGAGCCTGAGGAGTTGCATGTCCTGAATAAAGGCTATTCCACGCATGGAGGCAATATGGCAGTAATTGCTCCGGGAACAGGGCTTGGTGAGGCTTTCCTGACGTGGGATGGATCTCGTTACCACGTGCATGCTTCTGAAGGCGGTCATGCGGATTTTGCGCCAGGCAACGATTTAGAAGGAGAATTGTTGCGTTACCTTCAGGAAAGATTCGGTCACGTAAGTTATGAAAGAGTTTGTTCGGGCATGGGGATATCCAACATCTACCGATTTCTCAGAGACAGTGGTCATGCCAACGAACCGCCATGGCTGTCCGAGCAGTTGGCCCAGGTAGATGAGCCTGCACCTGTCATTGTAAATGCGGCTCTTAATCATTTGAAGCAGTGTGATATTTGTGTGAAGTCGATTGAGTTATTTGTGTCAATATTGGGGGCGGAAGTGGGAAATATGTTTCTTAAGATACTTGCCACTAATGGAATCTACATAGGGGGAGGAATTCCGCGCCGGATATTATCCTTTTTGGAGAGCGGGGATTTTCTTCGATCCTTTCGGCATAAAGGACGCATGACGGATTTGGTTGCAAAGGCGCCGGTATTTGTTATTCTTAATACAAAGGTTGCTCTTTTAGGAGTTGCATGTTATTATTTAAACACAATTGAAACCAAGGAAAACAAATTTTTAGGAGGTGATCAATGTATTTGAGAAAATTATTTACTTTTGCAATAATATTCTGTTTTGCTGTTTCTGGCTGTGCAGTTACAAGGACTCTTGACTCTAAAGAGGATGCGAATAAATCCAAAACGGAATTAAAAAGGGGCAAGGTTACTAAAGATGAACTATGGAGTGAAGTGACCAGGCTCAAACAGGATAATGCGGCCTACAAGCGCGCCATTGGAGAAAAGCAAAGTGAAATCGACCAGCTTAATAATCAGATAGCGGATTTAAATAAAGATCTGAAAACCAGGGAAAAGGTAGTCGCAAAAACCAGGCCGGTAGAGGCTCTTCCGTCTCTGCAAGTGATTCCTCCTGAAGAAAAACCGCTTCTTGTCAGTGAAAAGAAAGCTGAGGCGCCCCAGAGCGTACAGGAAAGCAAGGTTTTGACTGAGGCCG
>CAITCX010000433.1 GCA_903890885.1 uncultured Dehalococcoidia bacterium | reverse complement strand
GTGATCAGGATACCCCGTGTTCACCCACTATTATCTCCGGTTATGAACGTGATAGCTTTGCAACTAATGGCATACTATGCCGCCAAATATAAAGGTTGTCCGGTAGATTTTCCGAGAAACCTGGCTAAAAGCGTTACAGTAGAGTAATCAGAAAAACGCGGATACGTATCTATCAAGGGCAACCAATTAAATGTAATTATTCCAAACCTCCGGGAAATTCCCCTGGGGGTTTTTTGTTTATGATTCCTTTTATACGTTATGTAATGTGTTTTAAAAGATGTTTCGTAGCTAATGGGGAGAAAATTGGATTTGTTTTGGAAAAATCAGGTGGCACCCCCAATATCCTGGGAGAGGTTGATATGCGCGACCAGCGGAGGCGGGAGCTTCTCGCCGAGGCGGGCCCTCTGCAGCCTTTCCAGTTCATGCATAGCCTGATAAATCTGGCGCTCCAGCGAGGTTTCGTACTTCATATAGTTCTGCCAACCAGAACAGCGGTAGTCGATTCCACGAAAAAATTCTGACAAGGTTGTGATATCCTGGGCAGCCGGACGGCGGTAGGTTTGCTCGGAAAGCAGGGCCCTTTTAAGCCTCCAGGTACTGGAAATAAGACGTTCAACAAGGATAGTCTCCATCTCTCCGACGGGCTTGAGCTCCGCAATGATATTTTCGCGCATATTTGCGAGCAAGTCAGCGTCTTCCCCAGGCAGAACGGCATCTTTAGAAAAGATGCCGTGGGTAACGGCATTAAGCCTCACGGCCAGCTTGCCCTCGGGGGTTTTAACCCCGGCCTTGAGGGCATTGAGGCGGTTGGCGGCTATTTGTTTTACGGTAGCCACGAGAACCTCCTGATAATTTTCTAATTCTGTTAACTGCCTCTAATATAGCACAATTGTTCTATTGTAGCAAGAAAAAACAGGCTTAAAAGTTTGACAATTTTGAGAAAGATTTTAGGCAGAATGGTATCTTAAAATAATTAATGGCACACGCGGCCATGCAGGCGGGAAGCTTACAGGATTTAGTCTTAAAATACAAAAACAAATATTGGCTTATAATCTTATAATATAGAAATGGGTAATAAAAGCAGTTGTCTGCAGATAGGCACCTGGAACCAGGAAGGTTAAAATGGTTTATACTACCCGCATGAAATTGTTGTTAATATTACTGGCGCTGCTTGTCTCAGGTGCAATTCTGGGAAGCGCTGGCTGCCAGTCTGCTGGTACGATGACCAGCCCTGTCCCCGTGCCGAATACAACCTCGACCTCGACTACCGCACCTATACAAACATCGACCATGCCGATACCGACACCTGCTACTGCAACTGTTCCGGGTGTTAGCTTTGTTAAAGACATCCAAACTGTTTTTAGTGGGAAATGCACCGCCTGCCACAATAATTCCAGCAGGTTAGGTGGTCTAAGCCTTGAACCTGGCTCAGCATACAATAACCTGGTCAATGCCAAGAGCAGCGAAAGCGAACTTAACCGGGTGACTGCCGGGTCCCCGGATAAAAGCTACCTGCTCAATAAGGTATTGGGAACCCAGGGCCAGGCGGGTGGAAGCGGACTACAGATGCCTTCGGCCGGTCCACGGCTACCGCAGGACCAGATCAACCTGATACAACAATGGATTTCAGAGGGCGCGCCGGATAATTGAGGCTGAGCGGCCCCGCTTGAACCTTATGACATTTATGAGATATGAATCATTATCAGGGCTTTCTAAAATACCTCATAGCCGCAATGACCAGCAGCAAAACACCTAAGACAATCGAAGCGGTACCAAGACCCGAGCCCCGCAAAGGGTTGCCATGAATAGATACTATGGCTATGCCAATGATTAACAGGATTATTCCTATCACGCTGAGAACCATGGCACGCGTATTACCGGTATTCTTTCTCTGTTCTCCCATTTCAAAGACCTCCTTAATTCTATATTGTTATGATATATTCTAAGCCTAGTTTATCTAGAAATAAACCATTCCAGGCTTGGGGTCCACCTCAGGTTTTAACGAGTCGCTGTTTTTCTGAATTGAACATCCAGGTGGGAATTATTATCCCAGGTCGGTGATTTAAAGGTTACGGAATTATAGGTTTCTCCCTTACTATCAACATCGGTAAGGTTGTTCTCCAGTGAAACAACATTTTTCTGGACATTGCCGGAAGTTATGTCAACAAATTGAAGAACCCCATTGATATAAGTTAACGGAATGTTTTGCAATACCATATTTACGGTGTGATGTTCAATAGTTGAATCGATCTGAAGATGAGAGGTCAGCGTAAGAATAGTATTACCATCAGGTGAGACAGTACCGCTGAGGGCCTCGACAGCCGTAGAACCCATGAGGTTATCCGTTTTAGTTCCGGAGAACTTAACGCCGTCCCAGGTTAGCGGAGTATAGATGGTCCAAAAATTGACATTGGCCTGTTTATCAACATCAGTTGGCTTGTTATACTTGTTATATTCATGGACCTGGCTGTTGGTTAAAACTGACGCTTCCAAATATCCGTACTTCTGAAGTATGGCCAGGTTATTGACTGGACCTGAGGCAGAGGGAGCATCTTTAATATTGGCAGTAGATTCAGCTTTCTGAAGTTCTTTACCTGCCGCG
>CAITCX010000432.1 GCA_903890885.1 uncultured Dehalococcoidia bacterium | reverse complement strand
GCGGCAAGATGCCGATCAGCCTGGAATTGATTAAAGAAGTCATCAAGGAGAAAGTCCCCGCCAGGGCGGTAGAGGCCAACTTGAAAGCCTTTGATCTGGGTTATCAGGCCTGTTCCAACCCGGGGCACTAAGGGGTTAGAGTTGATTTGACAACAGGCAGGGTAAAATTAAAGCGGGTACCCTGACCGGGTTGACTTTCGACCCATATCCTGCCGCCGTGTGATTCGACAATGCCCCGGCAAATGCAAAGTCCCAATCCGGAACCTTTCCTCTGCCCGTTTTTACTGGTCAGCTGGTTAAAACGGTCAAATACCATGGGTTGATACTCGGCGGGTATGCCGGTACCGTGATCCTGGACATGCATGACCAGTTGGTCATCCTGCATTTCAAAACCGATGGCGATTTCACTGCCGTCCGGTGAATATTTGACGGCATTTTCCACGAGATTGGTGATGACTTCTCCTATCCTGGGGCCATCTACCGAGATTTGAGGGAGTGTGGCAGGCAGGGCGATTCTGAGATGGTGTTTGATAGCGATATTATACAGTCTGTCCTTAATCGCGCCTACAATCTCGGTCATATCGTAGATCTCTTTGCGGGCTTTATAAACTCCGGCCTCGATCTTGGACATCAAAAGCAAGTCTTCTATCATGTGGGCTAAACGGTCCGATTCACTGTCAATAGTCTGAATAAAACTCTGACGGGTCTCTTCGTCAAACTGGATGTCTTTTTGCAGAAGGCTGCTGGCAAAACCTTTGATCGCAGCCAGGGGAGTGCGCAATTCGTGAGAGACATTGGCCAGCAGTTCAGTGCGCATAGTATCCAGTTCACGCAAGGCCCGGGCGCTGGCGGCTTCTTCGATTAAACGCGAATTAGAGATGGCATTGGCGATTTCTCTACCTATAGCGGTCAATAAACTGGTTTCAAGGGGGCTGAAAGCATGTTCTACCTCTGAAACCATAGTCAAAATCCCTGCTGCATCTCTGGCTAAAGCTATGGGAACGGTTATAAAAGACATGAAACCGGCTTCCTGGACAATTGCGAGATAGGGGTCTACCTTAGTGTTGATCTGGGCCATGGCTGCGGCTTCATTTTTCTCGCAAACGGATTTGATAAAGGGATTATTGATATCCAGACGTTTGAGTTTGTGCCGGGTTTTCTGGTCAAAGCCATGAAAACCAGAAACCATTAGCGGATGGTGTACATAGATCAGATGATAACTACCAGGGATGCCCAGCGACTGAGCGATTTTTTCGAGGGCAGAATCAACGATATTCTGGGGGTCCAGCGAACCGCTGACTGTCTGACTGACCGCGAGCAGGATATTCAGGTCTCTATTGCGCTGTTCCAGTTCTTTTAATAAAAGACGGTTTTCGGCTAAAAGGTTCTGCTTTTCAAGGCCGCGTTTAATCACATCAATCAAACGTCCGGGATTGACCGGCTTTTCCAGGTAAGCGAAGGCGCCCAGGTTCAGCGATTGCACCGAGTATTCCACCGATGAAAATCCGGTCAAAATGATGGAAATTACATCGGGTTGAATGCGGTTGATATGCGTCAATAACTCAATGCCGCTCATATCCGGCAGCAACAAGTCTAGCAGCACCAGGTTGTAACCGGAGACCTCGAATTGTTTCAAG
>CAITCX010000431.1 GCA_903890885.1 uncultured Dehalococcoidia bacterium | reverse complement strand
TCTCCCTGTTAGAAAAAGTAATCTCTGCTTCTTTTTGTGCGGCAAGGTAAGTGGCAAGGCCGAGGATGGGCATCGGTGTGTTATTGAAAAACCGGAACGGAGCTATCCGTCTGTATATGCCGTCTTCATCAGGATTCTGGTCAACATTGCCGAACACCCGGAAACCGGAGGCCAGATCAGGATGAGCAAATGAGGCATATGGCCTTCGAACATTCCGTTGGTTTTGCAGATCACCCCGGACTGTTGCAGAGAAGAACGGTTCAGGGAGGCCGTCAGGCCATGTCCGGATGCCGCTTTCAAATCCCAGGCCGGTAGCTACGGCAATTTTTCCGAATGAACGGCATGCATCCCGAAACGCTGCATCATCGTTAACGCCATAGGATGATTGTTCCGTAAACAGGACATCGATGCCAAGTGCTTTTGCTCCGCCTCTGTTCAGAAAATCCACAATGGCCCCATAAGCAGTCCTCGGCCACGGCCACGGCCATCCGTTTTCCTTGGCAGCCCAATCAATGCTCGGTTGATCGACGAGGATCAGGCAGATATCAGCCGTATTTTCACCCGGTTTGGCAAAGTGGTTGACCCGCCAGTCCCAAGTTTTGAGTTCCAGCCCGTGAAACCACCCGGTGGCCCACAAAACTAACGATATCAATACGGCTGTCATCGCAATGATTACAGCATTGATCATGCGGGTGCGAGAATTTATTGCCGAGCTGATCATATGCCTGCCAGAGCTCTCCTGAATCTTGCCTGCCGCTTCAAGCTTTCATCGACGGGCGGAAAACTGCTGAATGATTCATTAATAGACTCTATTCTTGCTTTTGGCGCCGGATGTGTCTTCGCAAAGTCCAACCCTCCGGGCTTCATGTGTTTTTCCATTGTCTGGAGCATATCAAGAAGACCTTGGGGATTATAACCGGCTCGCTTCAGTATTTCGACTGCACCTTTATCCGCCTGCGTCTCAAATGCTCTTGAATAGCCGCTGTTGATGAGCGTGGAAGTGATGTCCTGTATCGAGCCTTCAAAGACGGTGGTAAGTTCCGCAACCTGGCTGTTCGTCAGGTTTTTGCCCGCCTCAAGCAGACCTGTTGTAATGGCGCTGGTTATTCTTGATTTCTTAATGGCGTTAAGTCCATGCCGGTACGCTACATGACCTATTTCATGAGCAAGCACAGCCGCCGCCGCATCCTCGGTCTTGCAGCACCGCAGCAGGCCTCTGGAAATAAATATCAAACCACCCGGGGCCGCAAAGGCATTGATCTCATCGGAATCAAGAATCAGGAAATGATATCCACCAAAGGTTTCGGGTAGATCAGAAACCGTCGCGAGGGTCTGACCCATCGTGTTGATGTATTGAGTGGCCCTGTCCTGTTGATAAACTTTGTATTTATTGGTAATGACAGCAGCAACGGTTCTTCCTATATAATATTCCTGGGAAGGCGTTATTTCCTCCTGCGTTTTCTCCGTGGCAACTGCCGTTTTTTCTATGCCTGCTGCCTGCCGTTCAGTGATAACGCCGGTCATGGCTCCGACCTTTGCTGCTGTTGTAACCACCTGGCATCCCTGCATGATCGTCATGGATACGAGGGCAAGAACGATTACAGGGTAAAGAATGAACCCGGTTTTCTTAGAGTCTGATTTTTTCATTACCGGCCTCCTTCGGGTGTGAGTTCACCGGCTTTGGCAAATTTTTGTTTTTCCACTTGGGAAATGTTGATTTTTTCCATTCTGTCAACCCATTGGAAACTAATTTCTTTGTTCCTGTTCTTAAATTCCCTTTCTACTTCCGGATTAAACCCTTTGCCGGCAAGCTGTAATTCACTTGATGACGCCGTTTCTTTGACACCTCTCTCGCCGGCAGCCATTTTAATTTCTTTTTCCGAAAGTGCAGATGAATTGAGCCATCCGGTCAGTCCGCCTTTCTTAAGCCGTACTTTTTTCCATCCGTCCTTTTTATCTTCAACGGCTACC
>CAITCX010000430.1 GCA_903890885.1 uncultured Dehalococcoidia bacterium | reverse complement strand
TTTTGAAGGTTTGCCGGAAACTACGGAAATAATCAGGGAGCCGCAGAAACTTTATATTGCTTTAAAGCGTGTCGAGGTCGAAGTCCCGGCCGACCTGGAAAAACCGCAAGAATGGGAAGATGTCGCCCGGGCATTAATTCGCCATCCTTCGGTTCTTTGTATCGTAAATCGCCGGGATGATGCCCGGAAGCTCTTTCAGTTGATGCCGGATGGTACTATCCACCTATCGGCCCTGATGTGCGGGGCTCACCGCTCGGAGGTTATACAGCGGATTAAAGATAGTCTTAAATCGGATTTCCCGACCACGGTTATCAGCACCCAATTAGTGGAAGCCGGTGTTGATATAGATTTTCCGGTAGTTTATCGTGCTTTGTCAGGTTTGGACTCACTCGCTCAGGCGGCTGGGCGCTGCAATCGGGAAGGTAAGTTAGACAAAGGTCAAGTGGTTGTTTTTGTCCCGCCAACCGAGCCTCCGGTCGGGCATCTAAGGCAAGCCGCTGAAATAGGCCGTCGTATTCTCGCCAAAGAGGCGGGTGACCCGCTGGCCCTCTCTAACTTTGAGCAGTTTTTCAGAGAGCTTTACTGGTTAAAAGGTGAGAAATTGGATGCTCGGGGTATTTTGAAAGACCTGGCCAATGATCCCCAGCTGCGTTTCAGTTTTCGGACTGCTGCCGCCAAATTCCAATTTATCGACGATACCCGGCAGTCGTCTGTTATTGTGCGCTACGGTAAAGGTTCAGAGCTGATAGCTTCATTATCCAGAACCGGACCGGAGCGCGGCTTATTAAGGAAACTGCAGAGGTATGTAGTTAATATGCCGGTTTATATCCATTCGCGGTTGCTTGGTGAACAGCGTATCAGCGAATTATGTCCGGGCATATTTGTTCAGGAAGACGCTGGTCTTTATAGCCCGGTGCTCGGGCTTTGCCCCGACAGTCCGCTTGTTTATTGAATAACTATTCGAGATAAATAGATTGAAGGAGGTAATATTATGCAGGGAATAGCCGCCAGAAGTCGTACTTTGCGGCTCAAGGTCTGGGGCAGAAACGCGTGTTTTACGCGGCCGGAAATGAAGGTGGAACGTGTCTCTTACGATGTGATGACTCCATCGGCTGCCAGGGGGGTCCTGGAAGCCATTCTGTGGAAACCGGCAATAAGCTGGCGCATTACTCAAATTGATGTTCTTAATCCCATTAAATGGGAATCCGTGAGGCGCAATGAAATCGGCGCGGTGGTTTCACCCTCTGTTGACGGTATATTTATCGAAGACAGGCGGCAGCAGAGGGCAGGACTGTTTTTACGGGACGTAGCTTATACCATTCACGCTTTCTTTGAGATGACTGAAAAGGCCGGCCCTGCGGACTCGCTTGTTAAGTTTGAGGAGATGTTCTTGCGCCGGTCGGAAAAGGGACAGTGTTTTCACCATCCATACATGGGCTGCCGCGAGTTTCCGGCTGATTTTACACCTGTTCAGGAAGGATCGCTTTTACCTGGGTCTTTAGAAAAGACCGCAGAACTGGGTTTTGGAAATCCGCGTGACCTGGGATATATGCTTTATGACATCTTTCATGACCACAGCGTTGATATCAATGAAATCCATTTGTGCAGTGATAAATGCCAGCCCCGTTTCTTTAAAGCCGTTCTCGACAATGGGAAGATAAGCATTCCTTCACCTGCGTCTTTGGAGGTGCGAGGATGATTTTACAGGCTCTTTTTGAATATCATCAAAGGTTAACACGGGAAGGGGAGAGCGCGCCGGAAGGGTATGAGAGGAAAGAAATCCCATTTCTGGTCGTAATTAACGAGGCGGGTGAATTTACGGGTCTGCAGGATACACGGGAAGGGGAGGGAAAAAAGAAAAGCGGCAGGATAACTGCCGTTCCCAAAGCAGTTAAAAGGTCTGTTGGGATAGCAGCCAATTTGCTCTGGGATAACCCCGTCTATGTTTTTGGCAAACCTAAAATAGACGCCAGTAAAGACCAGGACCGGCTTAAAAGGCGAGCCGAGGAACAACAGGAAGCCTTTTTGAAACGCATCCTGGATACCTTTAGTGACAGCCTGGATGACAAAGGGATTAAAGCAGTTGTCAGGTTTTTAGAAAAGAAGGATTTTTCTGGGGTTTTCAATCATAAATACTGGAAGGAGATAGAAGAAAGCGGTTCAAATCTTACTTTTATGCTTCAAGGTGATTCCGGGCTTGTTTGCCAGCGCGCCGTAATAGCTGCCACGCTGAACAAAATAAACGGTAGCAGTAACCGTGACAGCCAGACCTGTCTTGTTACGGGTGAACTGGCTGAACCAATCAGGCTGCATACTGCCATTAAAGGCGTCTGGGGTGCACAATCTTCAGGGGCAAATATAGTCTCTTTCAATCTGGATGCCTTCAATTCTTACCACAAGACGCAGGGTTACAATGCTCCGGTAAGCCAGAAAGCTGCTTCTGCTTATACCGCTGCTTTGAACGCATTATTAGCTAAAAACTCGCGGCAACGCATCCAGGTCGGTGATGCCAGCACTGTGTTCTGGGCAGCCAGGAAGAATCCGTTGGAGGATATGTTCGCTGAATTTTTCGGGGAAAAAGCTAAGGAAAACTCTGCCCAGGATAACGAATCCATCAGGGCTCTGTACAAATCCCCGGAAAAGGGTACTCCGCCACTTCAAGAGGACCTGATGCCGTTTTTTGTACTGGGGCTTTCTCCCAATGCGTCAAGAATAGCCGTCCGTTTTTGGCATGCCGGAACGGTAGGTCAGGTAGTGAAAAACATAAGACAACATTTTGATGATATCAGTATAGTCCATAGAAATTACGAACCTGAGCACCTTTCGCTATTCCGGTTGCTTGTATCATCGGCACTTCAGGCCGATTCTAAAAATATCCAGCCCAATCTATCCGGTGATTTTATGAAAGCTATCTTAACAGGTACTCCCTATCCAAAATCATTGCTTAACGCTTTGATATTGAGGGTCAAAGCTGAACAATCCAAAAAAGACCAGAAAACCGGTAAGTCTTTACCAAACGTTACTTACCCCCGCGCGTCTCTGATAAAAGCCATACTGGTGCGGGATGCCAGAATTTATCGTAAACAAGATAAGGAGTTCGATATGTCATTGGATACCAGCAATAACAATCCCGGCTACCGGTTAGGACGTTTGTTTGCCACCCTGGAACGAGCCCAGGAATTGGCGAGTCCCAACATCAACTCCGGTATTCGAGACTGCTTTTACGGTTCGGCCTCCAGCACGCCTGTCGCGGCCTTTCCTCAGCTCTTGAAACTCAAGAATCATCATATCTCCAAGCTGGAAAACAAAGGGACGGCTGTTTACATAGAAAAACAAATTGGCGAGATTATGGATGGTTTGGGAGATTTCCCTTCTCATTTGAGTCTGGCCGACCAGGGCCGCTTCGCCATCGGTTATTATCACCAGAGGCAGGCGTTTTTCACCAGGGCAGGATAGTTACCCGGTCTGAATGAAATAAAATTATATAATAGGAGAAATAAAAATGGCCAATATCGTTAACAACCGTTATGACTTTGTATTACTCTTCGATGTCAAAGATGGCAATCCTAATGGCGACCCGGATGCCGGTAATTTGCCCAGGGTTGATCCGGAAACAGGCCATGGCCTGGTAACAGATGTTTGTCTTAAAAGAAAAGTCAGGAATTACGTGGGGTTAGCTAAGGGCTTGAGTGCGCCTTACGACATTTATATAAAGGAAAAGGCTGTATTAGGCAGAGCACATGTACAGGCTTTTAAAGAACTGGGCATTGACCTTGGAGAAGAAGTCAGAGTTACGATTTCCAGTGAACTTGGCAAATCATAGAAGAGATTGGTTTACCTGATGGAGTGAGTATAGAGGAAAATGATCATTCGTATTCTCTGATTCTGGCGGCCGATATGGATAAAAAGTCCGTTCAGTCCTGGATAAAAGAAATGAAACCCGCGATCGAGATAAAGGAGTGTTTAACTGATGCACTTAAATTGGCTAAATCCCGTAAACCCACGGGTGATGAGGTAGAAAAAGGTAGGGTCAAGATGTGCAACAGCTACTTTGATATCAGGACATTTGGCGCTGTTTTATCACTAAAGTCTGCTCCTAATTGCGGCCAGGTTCGTGGCCCGGTGCAGATGACCTTTGCCCGCAGCATTAATCAGGTGGTTCCGCTTGAACACAGCATCACCCGCATGGCAGTTGCCACTGAGGCCGAGGCTGACAAGCAGCAGGGCGATAACCGGACTATGGGGCGAAAATACACCATTCCTTATGGTCTTTACCGGTCCTACGGTTTTATCTCAGCCCCCCTGGCAGCTCAAACCTGTTATTCAGAAGATGACCTCAGTTTATTCTGGACTGCGCTTTTGAACATGTTCGACCAGGACCATTCTGCTGCGCGGGGTTACATGGCGACCCGCAAACTTATAGTGTTTAAGCATGATTCTCCTTTGGGTAATGTCCCCGCGCATCTGCTCTTTGATATGGTTAAAGTGAATCCTAAAAATAGTCCGCCTCGCGATTTCGGCGATTATGAAGTCATAGTTCCACCAACGAAAGATATGCCGCCCGGTATCACGCTGATGGAAAAATTATGACCGATGGAAAAGATACTTTGATAAAGGTGGGTTCGCCGAACGGTTATACCGCACCAGTTCAAAAAATTAGAGATGAGAGTTAAAATACTTGAACTATACCGAAGATGATCTCCTCCCCATCTCGGCTCTTCAGCACCTGGCTTTTTGTCCCAGGCAGTGGGCGCTTATCCATCTGGAAGGGCAATGGACTGATAACCGCCTGACTGCCGAAGGCATTATCATGCATGACCGTGCACATAATGATGAGGATGAATCACGGGGTGATTTGCGCATTACCCGCGGGTTACGCTTGCGTTCTTTGAGATGGGGATTGATCGGGCAAGCCGATGTAGTTGAGTTCCATAAATCCGAAAACCCTGAACAGAGTATAAAGCTGGAAGGACAACCGGGTTTCTGGCAGCCTTTCATCATAGAGTACAAACACGGCAAACCTAAATTAGGCCATGAGGATGAGGTTCAACTTTGCGCTCAGGCTTTGTGTCTCGAAGAAATGCTGGGAGTAACCTTATCCTCTGCTAGCTTTTTCTACGGGCAACCGCGTCGCAGGCAGGATGTGGTTTTGCATGAAATCCTGCGCCAGGAGACAGAAGCGCTTATTACCCAATTACACGAACTGTTTGCAGCAGGAGTAACACCTGACCCTGTTTATGCGCCCTTTTGCCATAGTTGTTCTCTGGAAAAAGTCTGTCTTCCTAAAGTAGTCAGAGGTCAGCACAGTGTGAAGGATTATATCCATCAATTGATTCAAAAATCTGAGGATGCGGTATGAAACGACTGCTGAATACCCTTTATGTCACAACTCAGGGTTGTTACCTTCATAGGGAAGGAGAGACCGTGGAAGTGATGCTGGATGGTGATGCTAAACTCAGAGTGCCCATTCACACTCTCCAGAGCATAGTCTGTTTCGGGCAGGTTTCTATGAGCCCGCCTTTGATGGGTCTTTGTGCGGAACGGCAGGTCATGGTCTCTTTTTTGACTTTGAATGGTCGCTTTCTGGCCAGAGTGGAAGGGCCGGTCTCCGGTAATGTTAAGCTCAGAAGGGAACAATACCGCCGGGCGGATGATCAGCCCCTGGCTACCGCTTTGGCTCAATCTGTAGTGACGGCCAAAATTAATAATAGCCGTGTAGTTTTGCAAAGAGCTCTGCGCGATCATCCGAATACCGATGCAGCCATAGATAATCAATCAAGCGCATTCCTTGATCCTACCACCAGGCCAGAATCCAGAGGATATCAAGGAGGCACAAATCATTCTCAAGCGAGTTTCGACTTGCATTCCATTTTTTTCTTATGCAAAAG
>CAITCX010000429.1 GCA_903890885.1 uncultured Dehalococcoidia bacterium | reverse complement strand
TGGTGGCTGAACTTTACGGTATCAATCCTCCCGCTCCTGAAAATCCCGGAACTTCAAATTAAGGAGACTATCGTGTCAGAGGAGTTGGAAAAAGAAATTCAGGTGGAAAATATTGCCTGCGAAAATATTGAGGATTTGAAGAAAGCTTTGGCAGAAGAGAAAGCCAAAGCTGAGAACAATCTCATCGGTTGGCAGAGAGCACAAGCAGATTTCGTCAATTATAAACGATTTGTGGAGCAAGATAAGACTGAGTCTCTCAAATTTGCAAATGCTCACCTGCTGGTTAATATATTACCTGTGCTGGATGATTTAGAGCGCGCCCTGGCTTCTATACCTCCCAAAGAAGCACACCATAAGTCGGCGGAAGGATTCAAGATGATTGAACGTAAATTCCGGGGCCTTTTGGAGAAATTGGGGGTAAGTCAGGTCTTGTCTCTGGGGATGGAATACGATTATCGGACTATGGAGGCGGTCACCAGCGTAAAAGGGAAGAAAGATATTGTGATACAGGAATTGGAAAAAGGTTACAAATTACAAGATAAGGTAATTCGTCCCGCCAAGGTAGTAGTAGGCAGCGGCGAAGAACCGTCGGATAAGGAGGAATAAGCTCATGTCTAAAGTGGTTGGAATTGATTTAGGGACTACCAAGAGTGTAGTGTCAGTTATGCAGGGTGGTGAACCGGTTGTCATTACTACCTCGGATGGCATCCGGGCTTTGCCATCGGTAGTAGCGGTCAGCAAGACAGGCGAACGTCTGGTAGGTGTACTGGCCAAACGGCAAGCTATTGTCAATTCGGAAAACACTATCTATGCTATCAAGCGTTTTATGGGGCGTAAATTCGGCGAGCCCGCTGGACGCGAACTACCTGTAGAAGAAGATGCCCGCCGTAAGACGTATAAAGTTAGTCGCGGATCCAATAACGAAGTTAAGGTCACCATGGGTGGAAAAGAATACAGCCCCCAGGAGATTTCATCCATGATTTTGCAGAAACTCAAGACCGATGCCGAAACCTATCTGGGTGAAAAGGTAACTGAGGCTGTTATCACCGTCCCGGCTTATTTTAATGATAGCCAGAGACAGGCCACTAAAGACGCTGGAACAATCGCCGGGTTGAATGTCTTGAGGATTATCAACGAGCCTACTGCAGCAGCACTGGCTTATGGTCTGGATAAGAAAAAGGAAGAGGTTGTGGTGGTTTATGATCTGGGTGGCGGCACTTTCGATGTTTCTATCTTGGAGCTGGGTGAGGGCACTTTCCAGGTCAAATCAACTGCTGGCGATACCCACCTGGGTGGTGAGGACTTTGATCAGAGGATTATTGATTGGTTATGCGATGAGTTCAAGAAAGATCAGGGGATTGACCTGCGCCAGGACAAAATGGCTTTGCAGCGACTCAAGGAAGCGGCTGAAAAGGCCAAGGTTGAACTTTCTAGTGTGCAGCAGACCGATATTAATTTACCCTTTATTACCGCCGATGCCTCCGGTCCCAAGCATATGAATATCACCCTGACCAAATCCAAACTCGAGCAATTGGTCATGGATCTTGTTGATAAATCATTAGTACCCTGCAAACAGGCTTTAGATGATGCGGGCATTACGGCCGCTCAACTGGATGAGGTCATCATGGTCGGTTCACAGACCCGTATGCCGCTGGTACAGCAGAAGGTCAAACAATTCTTCGGAAAAGAGCCTAACCGCAGCGTCAATCCCGAAGAGGTTGTCTCTATTGGTGCAGCCATTCAGGGTGGAGTTTTGAAGGGTGAGGTGAAAGACGTCCTCCTGCTGGATGTGATTCCTTTGACCCTCGGCATCGAGACCCTGGGTGGGGTAGCCACTCCATTAATTACACGCAATACTACAATTCCCACCTCCAAGAGCCAGGTTTTCAGCACGGCGGCGGATAATCAACCCAGTGTGGAAATTCATATCCTGCAGGGTGAACGTCCTATGGCCACAGATAACCGTACCCTGGGGCGCTTTATGCTGGACGGTATTCTGCCCGCTCCGCGCGGCTTGCCCCAGATTGAAGTTACCTTTGATATTGATGCTAACGGTATTTTAAACGTCAAAGCCAATGATAAGGGCACCGGGCGTGAGCAGAAAATCACCATCCAGTCTTCCAGCGGTTTGAAGAAAGAAGAGATCGAAAAGATGCAGCAGGAGGCTTCAGCTCATGCGTCTGAAGATATGCGCAGGAAAGAAGACGCTGAAGTCCGGAATAATGCAGACTCGCTAGTATACTCATCTGAAAAGCTTCTCAGAGAAAACAAGGATAAAATCGCAGCCGATTTAAACAGCGAAGTTGAAGGCAAGATAGCTGCGTTGCGTTCGGCTATACAGGCTAATGATACAGCCACCATGAAGAGTGCTATACAGACCTTGAATGAGGCTCTTCAGAAGGTTGGCCAGGCGGTATATCAGGCACAGCAGAAACAGCAGGCTCCGCCTCCTGATGAAACCGGTGGACAACCGGGTGGGGAAACACCTCCTCCAGGTGGCGAACAGCAGCCTCCACCCAGTGGTGAAAGTGGCAAGGGTACTGTGGAAGGTGAGTTCAGAGAAATGTAGTTTCTCAGGTCAATAAGGAACTTCAAAGGCACACCCCTTTTTTCGGGGTGTGCCTTTTCAATTCGCCATCCCGATTTGGTTTTGCTATCTGTCTTCGATATAATTCAAAGATATGAAGATTTTAGGAATTGAAACTTCCTGTGATGAAACATCTGCCAGCGTGGTGGAAGACGGCAACCGGATCCTTTCAAATGTTATAGCTTCTCAGATTGAGATTCATTCACGCTATGGCGGAGTAGTGCCGGAAGTGGCCTCCCGTCAACATATGCTTTCTATTGTCCCGGTTATTCAGCAAGCTATGGATGAAGCGAAAATCGGGTGGAAAAAAATTGATGCGATAGCAGTAACCAAAGGCCCAGGTCTGGCCGGGTCCCTGCTGGTAGGTGTCAATACCGGCAAAGCTATTGCATTCGCACAAAACCTGCCATTGATCGGGGTCAATCACCTAGAGGGTCATATTTATGCCAACTGGCTTACCGCTCAAAAGATAGAATTTCCGGTGATCTGCCTGATCGTCTCCGGCGGACACAGCGATTTGGTATTGATGAAGGGACACGGTCAATATAAGTTGCTAGGTAGAACCCGTGATGATGCGGCTGGAGAAGCTTTCGATAAAGCAGCTCGCATACTGGGGTTGGGCTATCCAGGGGGGCCATTAATTCAGAAATCCGCCGAAACTGGCAAACCAAATATCAGGCTGCCGCATGCCTGGATGGAAGGCACTCACGATTTCAGTTTCAGTGGTATCAAGACCGCTCTTTTACGCATGGCTGAAGGTGGCAAGATAGCTTTGGATGATAACGCCCCAAGCGGGTTACCTTCGAAAAACGACGCAGCAGCTAGTTTTCAAAAAGCTGTGGTGGATGTGCTGGTAACCAAGTGCATTGCTTTGGCTAAAGAACTGAATGTAAAACAGATATTGGTGGCCGGCGGTGTTGCTGCAAACAAAGCCCTGCGTGAAACTTTGATCACCCGTTCTCCTTTTCAGGTCTTAATTCCCCCTTTCATCCTTTGCACCGATAACGCCGCAATGATCTCCGCCTGCGCCTATTATCAATTTCAGGCAGGCCGCACTGACGGTTGGGACATGGACGCCCTTCCCGCCCTCAAGTTGGCCTAACAGAGGCCTCTGTTTTGAGCCTGTAAATCATCTAGAAAAATGGCCGGAGTTAGGTTATAATAACGCAGTTAGTTTTCTTTTAGAGGTCAACCTTGGAAATTGAACGTTTAAAGTCTCTCGTGATTTCGGATGTTGATGCACACAGCAGCGAGCTTTTTGAGATAGCCCATAAAATCCACGCTTATCCTGAACTGGGATTTCAAGAGAAGAAAGCCTCTGGTTGGCTCACTGGTTTTCTGGCAGAAAAAGGGTTTAAAATCGAGCGTGGCATATACGGTTTGGAAACAGCTTTTCGAGCTACCTACGGAAAAGGCAAACCTGTTATCGCATTGCTGGCGGAATATGATGCGCTGCCAGAACTTGGACACGCCTGTGGTCATAACCTGATTGGCACTTCTTCAGTAGGCGGAGCGGTCGGCGCACGTTCTGCTGTGGATGAATGCGGCGGCAAAATAGAAGTTATTGGCACTCCGGCTGAAGAACTCTATGGTGGCAAAGTGACCATGGCCCAGCGGGGCGCTTTTACAAATCTGGATGTGGCTATGATGGTGCATCCTGGTGGGCATGATTCTGTAGTGACTGAAGCCCTGGCCTGTCAGGGTATTAGCGTCGAATTTTTCGGTAAGGCCTCCCATGCAGCCGGACGTCCTGAAGATGGTATAAACGCCCTTGAAGCTATGATTTTATCTTTTAATGCTATCGATGCCTTGCGCCAGCATATCAAATCCAAAGCCCGTATTCACGGCATTATTACAGATGGTGGACAGGCACCAAACGTGGTGCCTGCTCACAGCGCTGGTAATTTTCTGGTAAGAGCGTCGGATGAGGTTTATCTCACAGAGTTAAAAGAAAAAGTTTTAAATTGTTTCAAAGGGGCCGCGCAGGCTACCGGCGCCAGATTGGAATATGAATGGGATGAGCTGAGCTATGCGCCCATGTTGAACAACCTGACTTTAGGACACCTGTTCAAGGACAATATGAACCGGATCGGTCGTAAGACCCGCATGGTAGACCCGGACAAAAGCTTTGGCAGCACCGATTTCGGTAACGTCAGTCAGCTCGTGCCCGGTATTCACGCTTCGGTTTCCATCACCTCTGCGATCGGGACAGTCACTCATTCCCCACAGTTTGCTGAAGCGGCAATTTCTGAAACAGGTCTGCATGCGATGCTTGATGCCGCTAAGGCTTTAGGTATGACGGTTGCCGATCTTCTGACGGATTCCGATATTATGGCAAAAGTGAAGGCTGAATTTTTCCGTCATAAATAAATTTACATTTAGATTATCGGATTACTTTATAATATAAAGGTTGTGATGTACGGGAACGGTTTTCAAAAAGGAATTAAGAAGAAAATATGATTATTGCAGTCGATGCCGCCGGTGGAGATTTTGCACCAGCCGAGATTATAAAGGGAGCTGTCCGCGGTGCCAACGAATATGACGTGGATGTGGTACTGGTGGGTAAAAAATCTCTGATCCACCTGTCTGCAGCACGCCATCTCAAGAATCCGCATATTTCAATCGTAGAAGCCAACCAGGTTATAGAGGCAGATGAATCTCCTATGCGCGCTGTCGTTTCTAAACCTGACTCGTCGATTGTAGTAGGGGTTAACCTGCTTAAAGAAGGCAAGGTCCAGGCTTTAATTTCGGCCGGAAATACAGGAGCCTTGTTCGGGGCAGCTTATTTAAAGTTGGGCTTGATTGATGGAGTAGAACGCCCTGCCATCTGTGCTATACTGGATATCACCGGCTCAACTCCAATTCTTTTAATTGATGCTGGCGCTAACGCGGACTGTAAACCGCATTTTCTGCTGCAATTCGCCGAAATGGGCGATGCTTTCGCCAAGAAGGTAATCGGTATCCCAGAGCCTCGGGTGGCTCTACTAAGCAACGGGTCGGAAGATATCAAGGGTTCCCGTCTGGTGGTAGAAAGCCATGAACTGCTCAAAGCGGCTGGCAGCAAGTTTAATTTTATTGGCAATATCGAAGCTAATGATCTTCCCAAGCGGAAAGCAGATGTGGTGGTTACCGACGGCTTTACCGGCAATGTTGTCCTTAAAACCCTGGAAGGCCTGGGTGAAGCTGTTCAGAACTTTAAGCATCTCTGGAAGGCTGTTTCTTCCGCCGGACATGTTCACGGTACCGCTTTGATGAGCAGCGTTGAAATCGATAGCTGGGCCAGAAAATTGGATTTCCGCGAGTATGGCGGGGCCTGTTTACTGGGAGTCAAAGGCAACGTCATTAAAGCTCACGGTCGCAGTCGCGCTAATGCCATTAAAAATGCCATTAATTTGGCCAGACAGACTGTTGAAGGAAATATTTATGCTACAATTCAAAAGGAGAAGATAGATGGGCAAGACAGTGGCAGTAACGGATAGCACTTTTGATGAAATAGTTTTGAAATCCGCCAATCCTGTGCTGGTGGATTTTTGGGCCACCTGGTGC
>CAITCX010000428.1 GCA_903890885.1 uncultured Dehalococcoidia bacterium | reverse complement strand
TGCCTGTAGAACGCCGAGAAAGCTCGGTTGCCAGTTTAACTCTTTGAGCTTCACCGCCCGAAAGAGTAGTGGCAGGCTGCCCTAAATGGATATAGCTCAAGCCAACATCGCTGAGGGTTTCCAGTTTGCGCCGGATAGCTGGAAAATGCTCGAAGAATTCCAGTGCTTGTTCAACGGTCAAGTCAAGTACATCGGCTATATTCTTGCCCTTAAACTTGATTTCCAAAGCTTCGCGGTTGTATCTCTTCCCTTTGCAAACCTCGCAGGGCACTGTGACATCCGGCAAAAACTGCATCTCTATTTCGATAAAACCCTCGCCGCCGCAGGCTTCACACCGTCCGCCTTTAACATTGAACGAGAAACGACCTGGACCATAGCCGCGCATGCGGGCTTCCGGTACAGTTGCAAAAAGTTCGCGGATCGGCCCGAACATACCGGTATAAGTAGCAGGATTACTGCGTGGAGTGCGCCCGATAGGGGACTGGTCTATATCAATTACTTTATCGATCTGTTCTATACCCAAAATTTCATCACAGAGGCCAGGCCTGTCTTTAGAGCGGTAGAAAATTTGAGACAGTTTTTTAAACAATATATCGGAAATAAGCGTACTTTTACCGCTGCCGGACACTCCGGTGATACAAACGAATTGGCCCAAGGGGATTTCGACATCTATGTTCTTTAAATTATTTTGTCTGGCGCCCTTGATGATAATTTCTTTACCGTTGCCAGAGCGGCGACTGGCTGGCAAAGGGATCGACTTTCTGCCGCTTAGATATTGCCCGGTTATCGACTTATTAGAATTCATAATATCATCTATCGTGCCGGTAGCCACGACGTACCCGCCGTGTTCCCCTGCGCCAGGGCCCATATCAATAACATGATCGGCCGCCCGCATCATAGCTTCATCGTGCTCCACTACCAGAATCGTGTTGCCCAGGTCACGAAGTCTCTTCAAAGTTGAAATCAGGCGTGAATCATCGGCCGGATGCAAACCAATGGTAGGTTCATCACAAATATACAATACTCCCATCAATCCGCTGCCTATTTGCGTGGCAAGACGGATGCGCTGAGCTTCACCACCGCTTAAAGTAGCAGCTGCACGGTCCAATGAAAGATAGTCAAGCCCCACGTCCTGCAGAAAGCCCATACGCGCCTGTAGTTCCTTAACTATTTGATGAGCTATCAACTGTTCACGTTCGGTAAGCAGTGGATGTTCGCCTTTGGTGAGCTGCTCGATCCACTTGATGCCTTGCCTGATCGGTGGGCTGGTTATATCGATGATATTGCGATCCCCGACTGTCACAGCCAGTGCCTCAGGACGTAGCCTTTTCCCCTGACAAACAGAGCAAGATTTGCCCACCATATAACGCTCAATATCAGCTTTAGAGTTCTCCGACTCGGTTTCCCGGTACAATCTATCCATACGTGGTAACACGCCCTCAAAACCTTCCCGGTGTTCCCGGACTTTACCAAAACGACGATATTGATGGACCTCACCACCTTCACCATATAAAAGCACCTTGTACTGTTCTTCATTCAGGTCTTTGATAGGTGTATTAAGGGAAAACTCATATTGCCTGGCCAGATTTTCCAGAGAATATAAATACCAGTTTTGAAATTGCCACGGCCTGATGGCGCCTTCATTAATAGAAAGGTCTTTATCAGGGATAACCAGGTCCGGATCAATCACCAATTTGACACCCAGACCTGTACATTCCGGGCACGCCCCGTGAGGATTATTAAAGCTAAAGGTGCGGGGAGCAATTTCCCCCAGGCTGATGCCGCAGTGAACGCAAGCGAAATGTTCAGAAAACAACATCTCTTCTCCGTCAATAATCGACACCAAGACAATCCCAGCCCCCAGCTTTAAAGCGGTTTCTACCGAATCGGCAATCCTGCTGCGGCTGTCTTCTTGCCCAGTCACGACTCTATCCACAATTACTTCAATAGAGTGTTTTTTATTTTTATCGGGCTGTATTTCATCGTTAAGCTCGAAGATTTTCTTATCCACACGCACCCGGGCATAACCACCTTTACGCAAATCATTAAATACTGCCTGATATTCGCCTTTGCGGTCTTTGACCAGAGGGGCCAGAATCATAAGTTTTGAGCCAGGAGGTATATTCTGAATGGCGTCTACAATCTGCTGAACAGTCTGTACAGTAATTTCGCGGCCGCACTGAGGACAGTGGGGATGACCGACCCGGGCAAAAAGCAAACGTAAATAATCGTAAATCTCAGTAATAGTGCCGACTGTGGAACGCGGGTTACGACTGGTGCCTTTTTGATCGATGGCGATAGCCGGACTCAAACCCTCGATATAATCTACTTCCGGTTTTTCCATGCGGCCCAGAAACTGCCGCGCATAAGCGGAAAGAGATTCCACATAACGCCGTTGCCCTTCGGCGTAAATAGTATCGAAAGCCAGTGAACTCTTGCCTGATCCAGAAGCACCCGTGATAACGATCAGCTTATCACGCGGAATGGTAACATCAATATTTTTGAGGTTGTGCTCTCTGGCACCCCTGACAATAATCGAATTTAACGGCATTCCTGACACCCCTTCCTGACTTCTATATTTTAACATTAGAACATATGTGCATACAAGGAGAAATATACCTGATGTTGCTATTATTGTTGACTGCCTCAAAACTGTTTAGAATTAATTATCCTTTTAAGGCGATAATATTATGAAAGCTACCAACAATCGAACGGCGGTAATGCACAAGGCAGCAAAAATAATTGCAATGCTTACAAATCCAGCCGTTTTGAGTATCATTATGCTTTTAATTGTCTCGTTTACTAAATCCGACCGGTTAAGTGCGGCAATTGCACAAGCCGGGGTATTATTGGGTCTGTTCGTGATCTTGCCGCTTGTTTTTGTTTTTCTGAGAACCGCCTCAAGGGCGGAAAAAAAGATATATCGCACTGATCCTACCCTTTTCCTCAAGCAACATCCTTTAGATATAATAGTTTTAGGAATTGTTTGTGGTTCATCGTCATGGACTATTATGAAACTTCTTTCTGCACCTGCCTACACGCTTTGCACACTCATCGCTCTGCAGATTGTCTCAATCCTTATTGCGATAATCAACCTTTTTTACCGGGCTAGCTTTCACATGGCAGCAATTACAGTGCTGGTTTATATGGCGGTGGTAATCTGGGGAGCTCCTCTTCTCATCTTGTTGTTGGTAATCCCGCCGATAGCCTGGGCCAAGTACACACTTCACGAGCATGACTTCTTGCAG
>CAITCX010000427.1 GCA_903890885.1 uncultured Dehalococcoidia bacterium | reverse complement strand
GTTTGCATTCAGTGCGGATACAACGAGCTGATCAAGGATGAGGAGCTGGCGACATTGCTTTCCGCCATCCAGCCATCTGCAAAACACGAATTAACCAAAACCACCTGAGTCATGCCTGTTTAAACAGGGTTTTCTACTAAAAAAGGCCGATCTTTTGACTGACCAGGACGATTGAAGCCAAAATAATATATTGGGGAATCGAATAGTGAAGATAACTAACCGGTGCAAAGCCAGAATACTAGCTGTTGTCTGTGCTTTATTGTTAGTCATCTTCGTTATGAGCGGATGCGGAAGCAAAACGGCTGCCACTAACAGCCAATCTAATCCGAGTGCATCACCAAAAGCGTCTACAGCAGCTAAAACAACCAGTAATACCACAGCTCCTAAAGCGACGACCACTACCAAGGCGGCAGGTGCAGGCACCTCTAAAACCACACCTCCAGCCACACCTAAAGCCATGCCCAAACTGACTGACATCGCTTTTACACTTACCCTACCGGACGGCCAGGACTATACCGAAAACACAATACCAATATACTTGAAAGCCGACCAGACCCTGCACATGAACTGGCTGGTCATTAAGGGTAGTGACCATTTTCATATGACTTTCTCTCTGCCGGACGGTAACGTAATTGCAGTGGGAAATACCGGGAATTTAACCTCCTACAAACGGGGCGAAATCAATCGAGAGAATCTGACTAAAAGCGGCGATCTGGTCTTCCGGCCTGGCGATAATGACTGGCAAGACGGCTACTACCTCTTCCACCCTCAACTGCAAGCCAACGACCCCTCTGTCACACTTAAAATCATCTACTGGATAGAATAGTATCCAGTTCCAGGCTGTTTATATCTGCATTCATCATTGAGTTTTCCTGCGGTAGAATTGCATCCCCGGGTTTTATGGGTTAAGCTAAAAGCATGCTGCAAATAACACAGGAAATCGCCATCAATGAAAATGAGATCAAAGAGGAGTTTGTAAGGTCAGGAGGACCGGGGGGGCAGAATGTCAACAAGGTCTCTACTGCCGTGCAACTTCGGTTCGACGCCGCCAATTCACTTTCCTTGCCCGACGCGGTACGACTGCGTTTAATGGAACAGGCACGCGGTTATCTAACCCTGGACGGCGTTTTAATTATTGATGCCCAACGCTTCCGCACTCAAGCTGCTAACCGGCAAGACGCGCTCAACAGACTGACAGAGTTGATCCGCAAGGCGGCACAAAAGCCGAGGATCCGCTACAAGACCCGACCTACTCTGGCATCCAAAATAAAACGATTGGAAACTAAAAAGCGGAGGTCTGAAACCAAGAGTCTGAGACGCTCTAAACCAGAGCATGGGGATGAAGATCAGGCATAATACCCTGATGAGCGATGACCTGATTACAGACAAAACCGAAATACCTGATCCACAAACCAAGGCCGCAGCAATAACAGTGAACTGAAAAAGGAATCCTGGAGTTGATATGCCGCAATTTGAAATTGTATCCGATTTTCGGATGACCGGCGACCAGCCTCAGGCAGTAGACAAACTGGTCGAAGGGCTCAACAAAAATTACAAACAACAGACCCTGCTGGGTGTAACCGGCAGCGGCAAGACCTTCACTATGGCTAATATCATAGCCAGGGTACAACGTCCCACACTGGTGATGTGCCACAATAAAACCCTGGCCGCCCAGCTTTACGCCGAATTTAAAGAGTTTTTCCCCAGCAACGCCGTGGAATACTTCGTGAGCTATTACGACTATTTCCAACCGGAAGCTTATTTGCCCCGCACCGATACCTATATCGAAAAAGAAATGGAAATCAACGAAGAAATCGACAAACTGCGCCATGCCGCCACAATGGCGCTGCTTTCCCGCCGGGACACATTGATCGTGGCTTCAGTATCCTGTATTTACGGACTGGGTGAACCGGAAGAGTACAAGAACTTCGTTTTAAGCCTGAAAATACGCTCCGAACACCGAATTTCCGATCTGTTACGGAGATTAGTGGACATGCAGTACCAGCGCAACGATATAGATTTTTCGCGCGGTAAATTCAGGCTGCGGGGGGATACGCTGGAAATTCAGCCCGCCTATGAAGACACGGCTTTGCGCATCGAGTTCTTCGGCAACACTATCGATCGTATTCTGAAAATAGACCCCCTGACCGGGGAAGTAATCGGCGAAAGCGAGACTATAGACATTTATCCAGCCAAGCATTTCGTCACTTCAGAGGGGAAATTGTTACTGGCAATCGAATCTATCAAACAGGAACTGCAAGAACGATTATCAGAACTTAAAAAACAGAACAAGTTGCTGGAAGCCGCCCGCCTGGAACAGCGCACGAATTACGATCTGGAAATGCTGCGGGAAGCCGGTTTTTGTAACGGTGTAGAAAACTACTCTCGCCATCTAGCGCAACGCCAGCCCGGCAGCACTCCCTGGACTCTGCTCGACTATTTTCCCAGGGACTATCTGCTGTTTATAGACGAATCCCATATGACCCTACCCCAGGTGCGCGGGATGTATAACGGGGACCGCTCTCGTAAAGAGACCCTGGTAGAATTTGGATTCAGGCTGCCCTCCGCCATGGACAACCGGCCTTTGAACTTCAGCGAATACAACCAGCACATTAACCAGGTAGTGTTCGTATCCGCAACACCGACAGAATACGAACACACGCAGAGCCAGCAAATCGTCGAGCAACTGGTGAGGCCAACCGGTTTACTGGAACCCAAAATTGAAATCAAGCCTACTAAAGGACAAATTGACGACTTGCTGGACCAGATCAAGCTACGAGTAAAAAAGAACCAGCGCAGCCTGGTAACTACACTAACCAAGCGCATGGCCGAGGAACTGGCGGACTATCTGCTGGAAATGGGCGTCAAAACCCACTACCTGCACTCGGAG
>CAITCX010000426.1 GCA_903890885.1 uncultured Dehalococcoidia bacterium | reverse complement strand
TCGGGATGTAGCGCAGCCTGGTAGCGCACCTGAATGGGGTTCAGGTGGTCGGCGGTTCAAATCCGCCCATCCCGACCATCGAAGCTAATTGATGGTTAATAACGCACCTAAGTACTCCATCTCGCCAAAGGTAAGCTGAATTAATAACAGCGCACCTAAGTAGATAAGAAAATGGCGGGTCCGCAAAAGGGTAATGGGTGAAAATTTAACGTTGGAAGCCCCCCCAGGGACATCCCTCAAATCCTTGGTCAGCGGGTTTGTTCTTACGAAAAACACAGAGGGAAAAAGTCCGCGTACCGTCGAGTATTACCGTGAAAATCTTCGCCGTTTCCTCTGGTATGCTGAAAAGCATTCTTTTCCTGACGATATCCGTATGATTGACGAATGGAAAATTCGTAGTTTTTTAGGATATGTCAGGAACGAAAAGAATCGGTGGGGAGCGGAAGGTAACGGATCTGAAAGCTCCAGTGAAAAGTCTTCTAATAGCACTGTATACCACTATTATGTTGCTATTGCCTGTTTTTTTAACTGGGTAGTTGCAGAGGGATTTATGAAAGTCAATCCCATGGCTAAGGTAAAAGTCTCTAAACCCAAAAACAAAGTTATGGCTCCATATACTGTAGAGGAAATAAATAAGATGCTAGCAGTTTGCGATAGCGATTATGCCCTTCATGCTAAATTCCTCGGTAGTAGAAATAGGGCTATCGTTCTTGTATTGCTGGATACCGGCGTAAGACTCTCTGAACTTCTTGGAATGAAATTAAATGACCTTGATAACGGTAATGGTTGCATAAAGGTGTTGGGTAAGGGCAGCAAAGAGCGAATGGTAAGAATGGGTAAAGTAACGCAAAAAGCGGTTTGGAAATATTTAATGCATCGCCCCAAAAATGAACGGCCTGAACTGTGGTTAACTGAAGAATACAGGGTACTAAATGAGCGTGGGGTTCAATGCATGGTAAAGAGATTACTTGGCAGGGCAAAAATTACGTCTACCGGCAGCGTTCATAAATTCAGGCATACATTTGCGTTGAATTTCCTCAGGGCTGACAAAAACGTTTTCAATCTTCAATATTTGCTAGGTCACTCTCAATTAGAAATGGTTAAAAGATACACGTCAGCTCTCGGCATGGAAGATGCACTCAAAGCCCACGAAAAGGCAAGTCCAGCAGATGTTTTGGGGATTAAATAAGGAGAACGGTAAAGGGTAATCAACAACGGGTTGTAGCTTTCAGCTCAATAACTCGGAAAGTAATGTGGAAGTACCTGGCTTTCCGAGAAAAACTAGTTAAAGATACTGCTAACGAGTGGCTATGGATCACCTAAGAAGGGGAAAACCTGGCGGTTGCCGGTATTAACATCATTTTCATAGATGGATTAAAAAACGAGCCGGAATAAATAGCAGCGGGGCAGTTCACAGATTACGCCATACGTTCGCGGTTAACGCTTTAAGGGGCATTAAGGATCCAACCCTACTCCAACTACTTCTTGGAAATAAAACACTGGAAATGACCAGGCGTTATACTCAAGGTTTAAAAATAGAAGAAGTCTTAACTGCGATAGACAAGGCTTCTCCAGTTGAT
>CAITCX010000425.1 GCA_903890885.1 uncultured Dehalococcoidia bacterium | reverse complement strand
CTGCAAACAACCAGTTATCGCGGCTATCAATGGTTTTTGCCTGGGTGGAGGGCTTGAAGTGGCCTTGTGCTGTGATTTGAGAATTGCTTCTGAAACTGCCACATTCGGACTGCCGGAAATAAATCTGGGCATTATTCCCGCCGGCGGCGGTATTGCCCGATTGGTTAGATTTATAGGAATGGCCAGGGCCAAAGAAATGATCTTTACAGGCGATACCTACGATTCTCAAGCAGCTTTGGAGATGGGCTTTCTCAACCAGGTTGTCCCGTCTGGTAAATTAATGGATGGAGCTAAAGCCATGGCCGCAAGGTTACTCAGCAAAAGCAGTATAGCTCTGAACTATGCTAAGAAGTCCTGCAACAGCGGGGTGGACATGAGCCTGGCCGCTGCCACAGATATGGATGAAAACTATTTCTGCCGGTGTTTTGCTTCCGAGGACCAGAAAGAAGGCATGAAGGCTTTTGTGGAGAAACGCAAAGCTAATTTCAAGAACAGGTAATAGAGTTTAAAGGAATAGCTGTTCCAGGGAACTATCCAGTATTGTCTCAAACTCTTGTTTAATTTCTTCCGCCCTTTTTCTGCGAGTCAAAATCCGGGAGACGATTTCCGGCGTTAATTCGAAGGGTCGGCCGACCGCAGCGTAACGCTGGGCAAGGTTCACAAGAATTGTTCCTTTCACCAGCTTATCGGCCAAATAGACGACCTTGCTTTCCCAATCTGTTATACCAGGGGGCAGATCGGTGTGGACTTCCACGATATCAGCTATTCTCCCGAACCCCATTTCACGTAATATTTCCCCTCCTGCCTGATCGTGGTGCCGCTGCCCTTTAGCCAGGTCATGCAGCAAGGCCCCGGCCTGTACTGCATCATAATCAATACAGATACCCTTCGCCGCCAGGGCGCGTGCAATGGTCATTGCCGTTTCGGCTACCTTCAGTCCGTGTTTCTTTATTTCCTGCGGAACGCCGCCAAGGTCGTTCAAAATCACTTCGCTTTCCTCAAGGGTTGGAATATCGTACTTTGTGAAGCCTTCCAGTAATTCTTGGTAATCCTGCGGCGTGTCAATATCAAACAGGATATAGCGGTCCGCTGTTTTAACATCGAGTGCCAGTTGAGGATAAGCCGCCAGGATGTCTCTTAGACCCCCTTCAGGTTTATCTGCCAGTATCCTTGAACTTAAGGTGGCAGGAACAATAACAGGGTGCCCGCGTTTCCCCCCGTATGTGGGATATATTATTCGCTCCGCCTGCTGCTCATGGGCAGTCACTAAAAGCCTGATCGCGC
This sequence comes from uncultured Dehalococcoidia bacterium, assembly GCA_903890885.1. GTDB lineage: Bacteria > Chloroflexota > Dehalococcoidia > Dehalococcoidales > UBA3254 > UBA3254. Next base: position 7,311 of record CAITCX010000425.1, on the reverse strand, counting down.
ACGGCCTTACCAGTGGTATATCTACAGGATGAATGAAAAATGCAGAATAATTATTGCCCAGCGCTCTTACCCCGGCTGCTACAGAAGTGAACATACCCTGTTGAAAATCAGGGTTATCAGCTATAACGACATTATTGTTCTTAAGGGTTGCCGCTAATTCCTGGTTTTTCCAACCGGTTACCAATATTATGTCAACTTTATTTTGCTGATATATTGATATAAGGCGGTCTACCAGCGTCATACCCCCCACTTCTAGCAGTGGTTTGAAGGCGGTCATCCGGCTGGACATTCCGGCGGCTAAAATTATGGCAGCCAGTTTTTTCATCAGGTCTCTTCTATAAACCTTTTTTCATTATATTCAGGCTTTTGTAAGGAAATGTAAACACAAAAAAGGCCGCGCATAAATATATGCGAGGCCTTTTTTTACAGCGGTATGCCTGTTATATGGCGCTAATTGCCGGGTTGGCAACGCCTTTGTTAATCACTTTTCTAAAATGAAAACCGAAGATCGACAATTGTATAAACATCGGAAACGAGCTGGGTTTAAGGAAAAGGGTTGAGGCAAATGACCTCCAATAGTATCTCCGTCCTTTTTCCTTGATACCCACAAACCAGACGCAATTGGCCAGGCCGATTAATTGACTTACTGAAAATCTGAAAGTCGGGAATCTGAGCCGTTTGCGGGGTTTATATTCCGTTTGCAGAGTTTTAATCCGTTCGTAGTATTCTTTGGGCGAATATATCGTATTTAAAATGTGATGATATCCATCAATTAATTTTACGCGGTTCATTTTTGGCTCAAAATTAAGAGAGTAGTCCATATTGTCGCCGCTAAATTCCTGCTCGAGCAGGCGATTTTCTTTCTTCATACGTTGATACAAACGGGTGCCGCGGGGGGCATTTAAAAGTCCAACCATAGCTGTTACGATTCCACTTTTTTGGATGAAGTTGATCTGAGATTTGAAAATCTCAGCCTGATCGCTATCAAATCCTACTATGAACCCGGCCATGACTTCCATACCGTGGTTATGGATCTTCTTCACTGCCGCCACTAGATCGCGACTGACATTCTGGTTCTTGCTGCATTCGGTCAAACTGGCTTCATTGGGCGTCTCAATACCGATGAAGACCCGGTTGAAACCGGCTTTGGTCATCATATTCATCAGCTCTTCGTCATCTACCAGATTGATCGAAGCTTCGGTAAACAAAGTGAACGGATGCTTCCTCCTGCTCTGCCACTCAATTAAAGCCGGCAGGATTTCGGTTTTTAATTTTCCTTTATTGCCAATAAAATTATCATCCACGATGAAAAGGCTGCCGCGCCAGCCTTTGCTTAATAGAGATTCCATTTCTGAAAACAATTGAGAGGTATTTTTGGTGCGTGGAACGCGCCCGTCCAGGACGGTGATATCGCAAAACTCACAGTTAAACGGGCAGCCCCTTGAATATTGGATGCTCATCGAAGTGTAGTTATTCATATTTATCAGGGAATACATCGGCGTCGGTGTGGAAGTGATGGGCGGGTGTTCCGTAGTAGTGTAAATATGCTGTGCTTTGCCGGCTGCCAGGTCTTTTAAAAACGGTTCCAGTGTAATCTCGGCTTCGTTTAACACCAGATGATCGACATCTTCAAACTGCTCAGGTTCGGTAGTAAAGAGCGGGCCGCCTGCCACCATTTTCACACCCAGTTTTTTTACCCGGCGTATGACTTCCTTAACCGAATTTTTTTGTACTACCATGGCGCTGATAAAAACATAATCAGCCCATTTGATATCTTTGTCAGTCAAGGTACGGACGTTCATGTCCACCAGTTTTTTATTCCATTCCTGGGGGATCATGGCAGCCACGGTTAATAGACCCAGGGGCGGGAAAGCGGCTTTCTTCAATACGAACCTGATAGCGTGTTTAAAACTCCAAAAAGTGTCCGGATACTGGGGATAAACCATTAATATATTCAAATCAGTCTCCTGTTACAAACAAACCCGTTATTCTCTAATTACATTTTAACACTTTCCAATTGCAATATGTTAATTACCTGATATTTAGAGACACTTTATCAGTTCCTCTAATAGTTTCTGCCAATCTTTACCTAGACGTTTGATAGTGATACTTATTTGGGATAAACCGATTTTTGGACCGTATCGGTACATGGTGCCAAGATTCTGCCGGTTTATAAAAAGTCCAGGTAGCAGACGTATTGTGATTAAGCCTTCGTTAGTATTTATGGAATCAACCCCCGTTCTCAGGGCGATAGCCTTTAGCCTCAAGACATAGAGGAGGTTTTGGGCTTCAGGCGGCAACTGGCCGAAGCGGTCCAGCAGCTCTTTCGCCAGATCGTCTACCTGTTCTTTAGTATTAAACCCGGTCAGCTTTTGATAGATGCTCAAACGCATGTCTGTACCTGTTATGTAATCGTCCGGAATATAGGCCTTCAGAGGCAAATCGATGGAAGGATCTGGTCTTTTTACAGCCTTTATTAGTTTCTTGTCTCCCGCTTGTTTGGCCTTCTGTTCTTCTACCGCTTGAGCCAGCAAATCGGTATACAAATTAAAGCCGACAGCGCTTATACTGCCGCTCTGGCGCATGCCCAGCAATGAACCGGCGCCTCTGATCTCCAGATCTTTCATAGCGATGCCGAATCCGGCTCCCAAATCGGTTGCTTCGTAGATTGTGCGCAACCTTTTTTCTGCTGCCAGGTTTAATTGTTTATCGCGATCGTATAGAAAATAGGCATAGGCCAGGTTGCTGCCTCTACCGATTCTGCCGCGTAATTGGTAGAGTTGGGTGAGTCCGAAGCGGTCGGCCTGGTTGACGATTAGCGTATTCGCGTTAGGTAAATCCAGACCGGATTCGATAATTGTGGTACAGACCAGGATATTGCTATTACCTTGCTGGAAATTGTACATCACCTTTTCAAGTTGCTCTTCGGGCATCTGCCCGTGACCGATATCTATTTTGGCTTCTGGAACCAGCTTATGTAATTTTTCAGCGATCAAAGAGATGCCCTGGACGCGGTTATGCACAAAAAACACCTGGCCGTTGCGTTCTATTTCACGTAAAATGGACTCTCTTACCAATTGATCGTTATATTCGGCGACAAAGGTGCGAATGGGTAAACGGTTTTCTGGTGGAGTTTCAATCAAGCTCATGTCCCGAACACCTACCAGCGACATGTGCAAAGTGCGTGGAATGGGCGTTGCGCTCAGGGTTAACACATCCACCTGTTCGCGCATTTTTTTCAGAAATTCTTTGTGGGAGACACCGAAACGCTGTTCCTCATCAATAACCAGTAATCCCAGGTCTTTAAATATTACATCTTTCTGTAACAGGCGATGGGTGCCAATGCAGATATTAACCGTTCCGGTTAGCAACTCGGCAATCACTTCTTTCTGATCTTTGGCCGAGCGGAAGCGGCTGAGCACTTCAATCTTCACAGGAAAAGCTCCCATGCGTTGCTTAAAAGTCAGATAATGCTGCTCTGCCAATACCGTCGTGGGTACCAGGATAGCTACCTGCTTATTGTCCATAACTGCCTTAAAAGCTGCTCGGACGGCGATTTCTGTTTTACCGTAACCCACATCACCAACCACCAGTCTATCCATCGGTTTTTCGCGGGCCATATCTTCTTTGACTTCTTCCTGCACTTTGATCTGGTCGGGCGTCTCGATGTAAGGGAAAGAGGCCTCCAGTTCTCTCTGCCAGACAGTATCCTGCGAAAAGGCAAAACCCGGTACGACCTCACGGGCGGCGTATAGTTGCAAAAGGTCTAGAGCGATTTCCTCAACCTCTTTCTTAACTTTTTGTTTGGTGCGGGTCCATTCCTGTGTGCCTAACCGGCTTAGAGTTGGTGTGCTTTCACCAGAACCGATATACCGGTTAAGCCTGTCAATCTGATCGGTAGGCACATAAAGTTTATCTCCAGCCGCATAAATCAAGACCAGATATTCTTTTTCCGTATTGGATGTGGACATTGTGACAATGCCGTTAAACTGGCCGACCCCGTGTTCAATATGAACCACATAGTCTCCCGGTTTTATGTCAACCAGAAGTTTGTGTTTCTTAACAGGGCGTTTTTTAAGAAGTCGCCTTTCTTTAAAAAAACCGAAGATTTCGCTGTCTGTGAGAAGGTGAGTGTTGCCCATCGTCCAACCTGCAGCCAGCGAACCTTGCACCAGTGTAATCGTTCCGGGCAGGGGTAGGCTTTTAATCTCAGTTAAAGGCTGGGTATAAATATTTGCTTCTTCGAATAGTTCGGATAAACGACTGGCTTGATTGCTGACGTAAATTAGACGTTTCTGTTGACCTGTTAAAATCCTTGATTTTTCAATCAAGGACGGTAACTGACCAGCGTAAGTAACGGCTGGAATAAAATCCAGGTGATGGTAATCTGAGTGTGCCGAACCTTCCCAGGAAGCCAGAGAAATGGTTTTTCTTGGCCCCAGGCTTTTTTCTATTTCTGACCAGAGCAGGAAAGGTTTTGGGAAATTCCCCGGCAAATCCCCGCTCTCAATTTTTTTAAGACGCATCCCTTCGGACTCATCGGCCACAAAAGCAATTTCATCCAGTATTGAATTAAAATCATCGAAAATGATAATTGAGTTTGTCGGAAGATAATCGAATAATGTTCCATTATTAAAATAGGGTGCATAGAAATTGAGATTGGCAGGTTTTTGTCCACTGGAAATCAGAGCTATTTCTTTTTCGAATTGTTGTCTGGTTTCAGCGTTGCATGAGACTAGATCGAGTCCATTCAAGGTTTTAAAAAGACTGGATGAATCCTTCACCGGTAATATTCCGGAAGCCGGGCTGACGTTTAATTGGTCAATGACTTTAAGCGAGCGTTGTGTGGAGGTATCGAAAAAACGCATACTTTCAACTGTATTGCCGAAAAATTCTAATCTGACCGGATAGTCTGTAGTAGGCGGAAAGATATCTACAATACCGCCCCGGCGGCTGATCGAGCCGGGTTGCTCAACCATATTTTCCACCTGATAGCCCAAAACCTCCCATTTACCCATTAATACCAGCGGATCTATTTCTGAGCCAGTCCCGATAGTAAAGCACTGCGCCTTAAATTCTTTAGCGTCAGTCAATCTTTGCATGAGAGCCTGGGCAGAGGCAACCACCAGATGCCCTCCCTTTTTTTTATCAGTGCCTGCCAAAGCCGATAGAACCTGAAGACGGTCCTGCTCAACTGACCAATCGGATATCGCACGTTGATATGGAATGGTATCCGGTTCGGGAAATAGGTAGGTTTCTACTGCGCTGCCCCAGTAGGCTAGCTGTTCATACAAATCCTTGGCTCTTTCCGACTGAGCGGTTACCACCAGAATTGGTAGTTGCAGTTTACTATATAAAGCTGTGATCAGGTAAGGCTTGGCCGCTTCCAGCAACAAAATCCGGTTTTCTTTACCCTTGGAACTGTTTATCTTTGTTAGCAATTCTCTAAAGGAGGGAAGTTCATCAATAAGCTGAATGATCAGCTTTAAATCTGTTTGCACTTTAAACGTTTCTCCAAAACCTTTTGGAGCTAGTCATAAATGGCTAGCCCTGTTATTGTATTTTAACATAGTACCGATCTAAATCTAAAGATGGATAGTAGATTTACTATATAGCGTTCTATTTTAGATTGTTGTAGAATGTTGGCATGATAAATGAAAATGTACGTGCACCACTGGAACGCAACATTGCTATGGAGCTGGTACGGGTAACGGAGTCTGCTGCTCTGGTTTCAGCCCGTTATTTGGGAATGGGTAATAAGAACCAGGTAGATCAGGCTGCAGTCAATGCCATGCGTAAAGTATTAGGTTACGTTCGCATGGACGGGGTGGTTGTAATCGGCGAAGGGGAAAAGGACGATGCTCCTATGCTCTATATCGGAGAAAAAATAGGGGATGGTTCCGATTTAAAGGTTGATATTGCCGTTGATCCTGTAGACGGCACCACCTTGGTTGCCAGGGGCCTGCCGGGGGCGATCTCGGTGGTAGCTTTGTCCGCTCGGGGGACGATCCATTGTCCTCGTCAGTTTGTATATATGAATAAGATTGTAACCGGTCATGAAGCAAAAGATGCCATAAATATCAATGATTCGGTGGCTAATAACTTAAAAAATATTGCAGAAGTAAAAAAACGCAAGGTATCAGAAATTACCGTAGTAGTCCTGGACAGACCGCGCCATGAAAAATTACTTTCAGAAATCCGGGCGGCTGGAGCCAGGGTAAAATTAATTTCCGATGGCGATGTTGCTGCCAGCATTCAAGCTGCTTTACCGAACACCGGTGTCGATGTTTTAATGGGCGTTGGCGGTACGCCGGAAGGGGTCCTTTCAGCGGCGGCAATACTGTGTGTAGGTGGTACGATCCAGTGCATGGCCTGGCCGCGGGATGAAAAGGAAAGAAACCAGGCTATCGCTGATGGGGTTGATCTCACCAAAGTCTATAAAACAGAGGATTTAATCGACAGCGATGATGTCTTTTTCGCAGCTACAGGTGTCAGCAGCGGAGAACTGCTGCAGGGTGTACGCTATATGTCCGGTGGAGCCAGAACTCAATCCATCGCCATGCGGTCAAAATCCGGTACTGTTCGCTGGATAGATTCATGGCACAATTTTGAAAAGCTGGATAAGGTCAGTTTAATCGAATTTCATTAAAAGGTTCGGAATTGATAACCCGACGGGATAGTTAATAAACTATCCCGTTTACTTGTACACGTCCCAGCCTCCTGGTCCAATCTTTGAATATCAGGTTATTGCTGGTGGTTACACTGGTCGTTTAAGTGTTTAATAATTATTCAAATTGTAACCTTTTTTTTACCTGGAACGATAAATTGCAACCATATTTTTACTTAATAATGTTAAAGTGGTAAAGAATTGAACAGGGTTTAGAATTTTGTATATAATCTAAGTGGGAAAGAAAATGGGATATCCTGGTATTTGTTCGGCAGTTCCGAATACTTAAGATGATGAATCTTGGGAAAAAATTTCTTTTGAATTGACAGTTAATAATTAGTATCATTGTTATATTATTTGCGGTTAATGTATTTTGTTACTTTTTACTCGAAGGAATGATAGGGCAAGAAGTTTGGTATTAGACAGACCACCTTTTTTGAGGGGAAGATGGGAAAGGGTATTATGATATTGATATTTTTTCTGTCAGTAGGAATGCTTATCTGGCGTGAAGATCTATTATTGGAAATAAAACAATCTAAGAAGTGAAGATAATGGAAGCAGAGATAATTTTTGAGGATGAAGAACTGTTGGTTTTGGATAAGCCGGCGGGCATGATTGTTAATAGGTCTGATACAACAAAAGGG
>CAITCX010000424.1 GCA_903890885.1 uncultured Dehalococcoidia bacterium | reverse complement strand
GGTCTTCACGGCACATTCTCTTATCATCTGCCATGCCCTCACTCTGGTAATAGGAAAGAACTTGTCATCCGGACCAAAGCCGCAGCGCTGTGCGAAGTCGCCCAGGTGATAAGATAGTTTCTCCGGCAAAGGAACTAGCCGCGGCTTGTTACCCTTGCCGATCACTCCGACAACGTGGACATTCTCGATCACCTTTCGATGTGCCGGCGTCAGCTGCAAACTTTCGGAGATCCGCAGACATCCCTGGAAGAGCACTAATATTAACAGCTCATTCCTTTCACCGTCCCGCATGGTCTTGGCGGCGTCGGCCAGTTGATAGACCTCGGCTTCGGTCAAAAAGGAAACCGGGCGGCTTGAGTCGGTATGAGAGAAAACTTTACCGTTGGGTGTTCTGTTAAGTAATTCGGTACTTTTCTTAATTTCCACTAAAGCTGTGTCCATTTTCTTAAAACCTCAAAACTTTACAAAATATACTTCTTTTGTTAAGGTGGCTATCTACCCTTGCCACGTCTGAAGATCTCTACCCAAACGAATTCATAGACAAAAATGCCAATTCCCATGATGGCAACAACCAGACCTTCCCAGAAGGCCGTTGAATTATAGATAGGATTGGTGTTGCCCGAGGTGGCATAGACCAGACCGTAAATAACATCCAGCATGGCGACCGGTACCATTACATATACCGGCCGTTTCCAAAAACAAAGCGCATTCAGCATTCCAACAAGTATCAGTTCGGTCATTCAGCCGCCTTCTCCTGGCCATCCGTCTTTGATAGAACCATGGCCTTGAATTTGTCATAGTCGAATCCGTCAAAGTTAATCCAGGGTTTATTCTTATTTCCGCCACGCCGGATACCACACTCGGATAACAGCTTGCCGAGATTACTGCGGTCTTGCTCAGCCAGGCCGCCGCTGAAGGAAGAGTAGAAACCTTTCAACCATACGGCTCTATCACCCTCCGGCATCTGGTAAATCTTTTTGACGTTATCCAGAGCCGCGCGGAGTGCTTTCTCACCGATCGGATACTTGTCGAGAAAATCCTTACTCTCGCTGCCGATCTTGACGGAACTCATGCGCATATCCACTCTGAATAGAGACTCCACGATATTAATATCCTGCCAGCTATCAAAGACGGCTTTGTGCTTCTCATCTCCAAACAGGAAGCGCGGATATAAGGTACCTTCATCCACTATGGGGTCCTCACCCTTCCGCAGCTTGTCCTTGGTTGACTCGCCGGTCCATTGCCCGGATTGGTCATACCATTTGACATCGATCTCTTCGCCAGGTTCTATTCCGCTATTGTCTCCGAGACTTCGGCTCACATCTTTATAAGCCGTCTCAATATCTATCTGCCAGCGGAGACTTTTATCAATCAAGGTATCATCCTGGGCTGCAATAAATAAGGAATTAAAGCCATGACGAATCTGCCGGACGAAGGCATTGATTAAACGGTTTTTCCAGGTCTGTGAGGCCAGATGAGAAATAATATCCGGGGCCTCATCCAGGGCGATTATTACATGCTTGTAGTCGTCACTCTGCATCAGCAGTTTTTCAAAATCAATCGTCTCGTTTTTAACGTGCTGGAGGTATGTCTTGCCGTCAGGTCGATAGCGGCGTATCAAAAACTCGATTGCATAGTTGGAGATTATCCGCATGTTGTAGAGGATAACGGCGAACACAATAAAGAAGGTCATAGCCACCGACTTGCCGGCGCCACGCCGGCCACTGAAAAGCCAGACGTAAGAATCTCGGTCTAACCGGATACTATAACTTCCCCCTTCCATAGAAGAACTGGTATGGGCATTGGCAGGTCCATTACCCAGGAAGTATTTTTCATCCAGTATGACAAGGTCCTCAGGAGGCCCTTGGTTGGTTGACCCATTGGCAGAGCTTTGGTTTTTTTCGGTGGTTACCGTTACCATTTCGACTCCTATATTGTTTGCCCGAGTACCTGACCCCTGGGGTGAAAATGAAGTATCTCTTCGCGGTTACTCTTCTCTAAAGCTGATTGTATGGCGGTCTGGGGGGTACTCCCCCCCAGGATTAATCTTCTCTTCGGTGGGAATCCTCTTCCTCTTTTTTCTTGGCCGCTCTTTGGACATCCTCCTCAACATTTTTACTAACTCCCAGACCTGAAGGCACTATGATGCCGGTTTCTATCATGGCTGCCAGAGCACGTCCCCAACCGCCAGCGGCTGGTAGCAAAATAAGATATCTCCGAATTTCGTCAATGCCACATTGAATATTGAACTCATCACAGTGAGCCCAGGCGTCCATGATGGCATGTACCTTCTTGACCTCTTCCACATTCTTAAAGTTAAGAGATGTCCATGCGGCTGCCTCTTCGGCGGTCGAAGGAGGAGTGAGTATCTGACCGGCTAGTCTCCGGTTACCGGACTTGGTATAAAACGGTTTGCCCTGGCCGTTTCCAGCCCGATGATTGGTTTCAACCTTTTCTTCTGCCCCAGCTGTTCCATCCAGTTCGGGCATATCATGGATATCCTGGACAGGTTCCATCTCTTTCTCACCGCTTCCAATACCGTTTCCGCTACTCATGTCTCAATCCCCTATATTCTCGAAAGTGCTATGATGCCTAAAAATAGAAGGCCGCCACAGAACACCCACATGAATACTTGATTTAGCTTTTCCCATTGTGTCGCCGGTGCCTGGAACATGGCGCGAACAATATCCAGACAATGCGTAGCCCTCCAAGCTCTTTGGGCGGTATTCTTACTCGCAATCAAGGTGTCTCTAAAGTCATAACCTTTGACCACTCCGGCCTTTTCTACACAGAGTAACCTGGCGCCGTTCTTTGGCATTGAAGGGTCACAGAAGATCTGAGTTATTAAGTTCTCTTTTATTGTCTTGAACTTGATTCCATCTTCGGTAAAAACCATAGCGTTATAGTTCATGACAGCAGCCCCGCCTGATAAGGGGGGAGTACCGGTATCGTTATTCAGGAATGATAGAGAATGGTCAGATACCGGCGATGCCGAAGCCACCGATACCGAATTCCCTACCCCAGCGTTATCCTTTTTGGTTATCCTGTTTCTTAAGACAACGACCAGGATTACAACGAGCAATATAAAAAATCCGATTCCGATGCTTATCAGGGTGGCCGGATCATGCAATAGAGTTAGTATCCGATTCATAAAATTTCTACCTTCATCTATGCTTAAAGAACATAAAGCCCATGGCGATCAGGACTATGAAACCTACAATGTAAGATATCGTTTTCATCATTTCGGCATTAACGCTCTTGTTGGACTCCGAAGAAACCTGTGAACGTGCCTCTTTCCATTTGGCTTCCGCCAGCTGGTCCAATGAAACCAGAGAATTACGCTCTGCCTCTGTCAACCGTCCAAGGGGGTCCAGCGGTATATAACTCCTTTCAGATATGGGCAGCACCAGACCCTCCACACCCTCCATTGGCATACGCAGTTTATTGATAAGTATCCATGACATTTTTTCTACTTTGTTAGAGCACCAACCGATACCCAGGTCCAGCAAGACTTTACTGGCTATCCCGTTCTCCGATAGCATCACACACAGGATAGTGCGGTGTGGGCTAGTGAACAGTGACCCTATGGACTTAAATATCGAGAACTTCCAAATATTAGCTGACCGAAAACCCATAGAATTATTACCTCCGGATGTTTTTCCACCTTTCAGCCGGGAACGTCTCCTTCTTTATCCATTCGAACCCCGGACATTTGTGGAGACGTTCCTGACCAAAAGGGAAAGGTTAGGCTCCCTGGGTAGAGGCAGCGCCCTTGGCGCGATGGCGAAAGCCACCTACAGTAGTGGCACCGCCGGCGAACAGTCCACCGAGCCACAGCAATACCGGGACAATCTCCACGACAATCTGTAAAGCAATGTAGTTGGCGATTGTTGGCAGTGTGCGGACCGCTTCGAGAGCACTCATGATGGTAGGGAATAAGGCCGCGAAGAGGATGATCTCCAGGATTCCAAAGACCATCAGAAGTATGCTGGCGCCATTGGCCACAGCCTGATCATAGCCATGTTTGTATCCCCATACTCCGCCGCCCACGATGGTTAAGAGCAGCAAGGTAGGAGTTACCCCTACCACAACCTCATAGCCAATGTAGGCTGAAGCATTAGCTACGGCGAGATCTAAGCCGATATAGGTCATGATAGTCTGGAACATGGTGACTGCCAGCACCATGGCCACAACCGACATGATCATGAACATGAAACCACCCTGTTTACCCTTAGTTAAGTTCTGCATGTTTCCTTGTTCCTCCTTCGGAAAAAACTTTATTTATTTTGAACATTCATAAGGCCGCGCGACCCTACTCATGCCGAAACGCAG
>CAITCX010000423.1 GCA_903890885.1 uncultured Dehalococcoidia bacterium | reverse complement strand
TTCCCTACTAAAAAAACCAGAGTACCACCCGCCCCGGCCCCAATTCCACCAGACAAACCTACTAAAACTGGCTGCCAAAGACCGTAGGTGGGTTGGTTAGCCATCGCAAAAATAACTAGAAGATACGAAATAGGCGTGGGAATACTACTTCCAGCGATAAAGGCTATTACAAATATGCCTACCATCCCCCATTTATCAAGTTCGCCGATTTCTTTCCAGTATCGAAGCATTAGCCAAATGCAAATAATAGTAGTGATAACCGCAACGCCGGTGAACAAAATATATTTAGTGCGTGCGTTTATCTTTTTTGCCTCCCACGGGTGATCCGGGAATGGCTATCATAATTTATCATGTCCTTTGCTTGTTAAACACTATTTCATCAGTCCCCAGGTCTGCCAGGATAATATCTCCTTCTTTGTACTCGCCAGATAATATCTTGCTTGCCAGCGGGTTTTCCACGTATTTTTCGATTGCCCGGCGCAAAGGCCGCGCCCCGTAAGTAGGATCATAGCCGGTATCGGCTAACCACTCTTTGGCCTTCATAGATAATTCGACGTTCAGTTTACGCTCTGCCAGCCGTTTCTGCAAGTCTTTGATCATTAATTCGACAATACTGCCGATCTGCTCTCTGGATAATTCATGAAAAACTATAATATCATCCAACCGGTTAATAAACTCAGGCCGGAAGGTCTTGCGCACCTCTGCCATAACTAAATCCTTCATCTTATCATAGCTCTGTTTCTGAGCTTTTGTGGCGCTTTGAGGAGTAGCAAAACCAATGGGACCTTCTTTCTTTATCAAATCCACACCAGTATTACTGGTCATAATAATGACTGTATTTTTAAAGTCTACAGTGTGGCCCTGCCCATCAGTCAAACGCCCATCATCCAGAACCTGCAATAGTGTATTAAAGATTTCCGGATGTGCTTTTTCGATTTCATCCAGCAGAATAACCCGGTAAGGCCGCCTGCGCACCAACTCAGTCAACTGGCCGCCCTCTTCAAACCCCACATAGCCTGGAGGCGCCCCTATTAAGCGGGAAACGGTATGTTTCTCCTGATATTCAGACATGTCCAGTCGAATCATGGCTGTTTCATCGTCAAACAGGAACCAGGCCAGACTGCGCGCAAGTTCGGTTTTCCCGACACCGGTAGGTCCCAGGAACATGAAGCTGCCGATGGGGCGCTTAGGATCTTTCAACCCTACCCGATTGCGACGGATAGCCTCTGAAACTGCCTTTACAGCTTCCTCCTGGTTGATCATACGCTCATGGATGCGATCTTCCATTTTTACCAGTTTTTGGCCCTCTCCTTCCATCATCTGGGAAACAGGTATACCGGTCCACTTAGATACCAATTCCGCTATGCATTCTTCGTCAACCACTTCATTTATTTTGGCCTGCTTTAACCATTCAGCTTTTGCCTGTATATAATCATTTTCCAATCTCAATTTTTCAGCTTTTAGTTTGGCTGCCTGCTCATATTCACCCCGCTGGGAAGCTGCCTCTTCTTCATTTGCCAACTGTTTCCCTTTTTCTTCCAACGATTTCACCTGAGGAGGCGCACTCTGGGCTTCTATTCTTAACTTGCTGGCCGCTTCATCTATCAGGTCAATAGCCTTGTCAGGCAAATGCCTTTCGGTGATATAACGCTGACCCAGTTTGGCAGCAGCTTCCAGAGCTGTATCGGTAATCTTGACCTTGTGATGTGCCTCATAGCGCGGTCTCAGTCCCTTCAAAATCTGAATTGTCTGCTCAACGGTTGGCTCGTTTACATACACTGGTTGAAAGCGTCTCTCCAATGCCTTATCTTTCTCAATATACTTACGATACTCATCCAGTGTAGTCGCACCTATTGTCTGTAATTCTCCGTGGGCCAGAGCTGGCTTCATCATATTGCTGGCATCTATAGCGCCCTCGCTGGCACCTGCGCCTACCACGGTATGAATCTCATCTATGAAAAGGATAACCTCACCTTTTGAGCTTTTTATCTCATCCATGACCGCCTTAAGCCGTTCCTCGAATTCTCCGCGAAACTTGCTTCCAGCCACCAGCGCACCCATATCCAGGGAAGCCACTTTACGACCTTTCAGGGAATCTGGTACATCGTCTGCGACAATTTTTTCAGCTAAACCTTCAGCGATTGCAGTCTTGCCTACACCAGCTTCGCCTACAATAACCGGGTTATTTTTAGTGCGCCGGGTTAGTATTTGCATAACCCGCTTGATCTCTTCTTCACGGCCTATGACCGGATCCAGTTTACCCTGCCTGGCCAACTCGGTTAGGTCGCGGCTGTACTTTTCCAGTGAGCGGTATTTGCTCTCCGCCCGT
>CAITCX010000422.1 GCA_903890885.1 uncultured Dehalococcoidia bacterium | reverse complement strand
ATTGTTGGCATCATCCAAATATGCTACTATGAAGCCAGTTTATTTTTGGGAAAGAGGGATATAGCATGCGAGTAAGGGCAGTAATAGGCCTCCTTCTGGTCGCGATGATAGTCGGAATTGTTTTTTTAGTCGTTCAATCATCGAGCAATGACACGAATAATGCAATTAATGCTGAAAATATCGCCGCAAACAGTAAAGGTTTGGCTAACAATAGACCTATTATGACCGCAAATAGTAAAGATATAACTGCGCTTCAGAGTCAAATAGCATCGGCAAGCTTTCAAACAGATGAATTGAAAGATCAGTTTAAGGCCGCAAACGCAGAGGTAACCTCTTTATTAGATCAGGTGGCTTCTTCTAATACACAAATATCAGCATTAAAAGATAACCTATCTAATTTGACTTCTCAAATAACTCAATTGAGCAGTCAAATGAGCGAAGATTCTCCGAATATTCAAGCTTTACAATCCAATACAACTTCATATGATACGCAGATAACCGCTCTGCAAAGTCAATTAACTTCTGAGAATTCTCAACTTACCTCACTCCAGAGTGACCTGTCCTCTTTTCAAAGCATAATTTCCTCTTTGCAAGATATAGTAACTTCACTCAGTACGCAAGTTGATAGTCTCACACCAACATCAAGTACCCCGTAGTTCTTCCAGGTTATTAACTTTTAATAATGGTTTTTAGAAAGACTACGTACCTGATAGCTAACTCAACAAGCTATTCCAAGGGTTTATGATGACTATCCATTCTGTGTCTATGAAGAAGGTCGAACAGCCAGAGTAACCGGTACCTGGATTTCTTTGTTGTCACGTAGTACTGTCAAAGAAGTTGTCTGTCCAATTGATCCTGATTCAGATAGAAAGGCAATGAGGTCATCAGTGCTTTTCACAGTCTGGCTGCCGAAGGCGATGATGACGTCACCTCCGATCTTAACCTGGCTGCCATTAATGGTTACCTGCCGTTGACTGGCCTGTAAACCAGCTTTTTCAGCAGGGCTGTTTGGCATGACTTGCTGTACCATCGCACCTCTTTGGTCTACCTTTAAATTCATCGTATTGGCTATGTCAGGAGTCAGGGTGGTGACGCTTACCCCCAACCATGGATGATCATAACGGCCGTTTTTAATCAGGCTGGGCACTACTTTCTGTACGATCGAAGAGGGAATGGCAAAGCCAACTCCAGCTGAACTGCCTGATTCTGTAGCAATGGCCGCTGTCACGCCAATAACCAGACCGGAACTATTTAGCAGCACCCCCCCAGAATTTCCCGGGTTAATGGAAGCGTCGGTTTGGATAATATCAGGAATACTGTAGGAGGCTCCTAGTGCATTTTCATTCGAGGGTAAAAGCCGCCCCAGACTGCTGACGAAACCTACTGTCATCGAACCTTGAAGCCCAAATGGATTGCCGATAGCGATGGCTAGTTGACCAACTTTGACCGTAGAATAATCGGCTAACTGTACGGGTTGCAGTTGAGATGCCGCTGCGTCTACCTTTATAACTGCGAGGTCGCTGTCTGGATCGGTGCCGATTACTTTAGCAGGAAACGTGGCACCGTCAGAAAATGTGACGGAGATACTGTCCGCACCAGAAACAACGTGGTTATTGGTAATTATATGCCCGTCTGTATCCCAGATAAAACCGGAACCTAACCCGCTGTTAAATTGTTCCCCGGGTGGTATCTGCAGACCCTGGAAATTAGGCAGGTTAGTCTGTACTTTTTCGATTACCTGGATATTGACTACCGAGGGATTGCCCTGCTGGTAGAGCGATACCAATAGTTCCTCCAGTGGCAGGGGTGAATTGGCCAAAACGCCGGAGGATAACATGGTTGAGGCTGGTACTTGAGTGCCTGCTTGCCGTATGTTAGTGGTGGATGGGGAGGAACTTGAGGTTAATTTTCCTGTTATACCGGGTAAAACACAACTGGTTAATGT
>CAITCX010000421.1 GCA_903890885.1 uncultured Dehalococcoidia bacterium | reverse complement strand
TTCCCTCAGCTATCAAGATAGAACCGGTCGAGTCTATTTTCTGAGACGGGTCGATGATACGGGCGTCCTTTATTAATATCGGTTTCATGCTTTCTTTCCTCCTGCCAGCAGGTAAAGCAAGGCCATGCGCACAGCAACCCCGTTAGTAACTTGCTCGTTGATTACGGATTGCGAACCGTGCGCTACGCCGGTGGAGATTTCCAGCCCCTCGTTCATAGGGCCAGGATGCATAACCAACGCATCCGGTTTGGCTATTTTAAGCCGCTCTTCATTGAGTTGATAGAGCTGAATGTATTCCCTCATACTTGGCAACAGTCCGGTCTGCATCCTTTCCAGTTGAAGCCGCAGAACCATCACCACATCGGCCCCTTCGATAGCTTTATGGATATCCGGTTCAATACGGACCTTTGGAAAATATGCCCCTGGTTGGTTGAAACCGACAGGAAGCAAAGTGGGCGGACTGCAGACGGTAACAACTGCTCCCATCGTCGTGAGACCCCAAATGTTAGAACGTGATACCCGGGAATGCTTGGTATCTCCGATGATGGTGACTTTCAAGTCCTTGATAACGCCCTTGTGGGCTCTCATAGTATACATATCCAGGAGGGCCTGGGTTGGGTGGGCATGCCAACCGTCGCCGGCATTGATTACGCTGCCTTTGATGTGTTGGGCGGCAAGATTGGGTGCGCCTGACTGCGGATGTCGTATAATCACTACATCCGCTCCCAGAGATTCCAAAGTCAAAAGGGTATCTATTAACGACTCGCCTTTTACGATGCTGGATGTTGAGGCGGTCAGGTTAGAGATATCGGCGCTCAGACTTTTAGCAGCCAGCTCGAAGGAAAGGCGCGTGCGCGTGCTGTTCTCATAAAAGAGGGTCATAATCGTTTTTCCGCGCAAAGCCGGTACCTTTTTTATAGGGCGTGCAAGAACCTCTTTCATGGAGCCCGTGATATGGAGGATAAGTTCAATCTCGTCTTGTGTAAAATCGTCCAGGTCCAATATGTGGTGATGACGCCAGGCCGAAGCGGTTACGGCCGCTTTAGGTGGCAATAAAATGGTAGAGCCGTCTTCATGCCAATTAGTGGTCATGCTGTTTTACCTTCCTCGTTGGCCGGAAAAATAGTTACTTGATCAACACCGTCAGTTTCAACCAGTTCTACCCTTATTTCTTCGGTACGAGCGCTGGGGATATTCTTGCCGATATAGTCAGCCCGGATGGGCAACTCACGGTGACCGCGATCTATCAATACGGCCAGTTGAATGGCACGAGGGCGTCCGTAATCAATCAGCGCATCCAGTGCTGCGCGGGTACTACGTCCTGTATAAAGCACGTCGTCTACCAATATTACGGTTTTTTGACCGATATCGCCTGGGATCAAGGTGCTGTTGAGCAGGGGTTTAAAATCCATGGAATCCAGATCGTCCCTATAAAGACTGATATCCAGTGTCCCGACAGCTACTTCCGCGCCTTCGAACGTCTTGATGTTAGCCGCCAGTCGTTTTGCCAAGGGAACTCCCCGTGTAAGCAAGCCGACCAGCATGAGGTCAGACATGGACTTATTGTGTTCAATAATTTCATGAGCAATGCGGGCTAGCGTGCGGCGGATGTCCTCAGCAGTCAGGATTACTTTTGCAGACATAAAAAACCCCTTGTCCGAATACGGCAAGGGATAACAATATTGTGTCTATTCATTTTTCACCCCTTACCAGCCTCTCTGGACTGAGTTAAAGGTTAACTCGTTTACTAAAGGAAATGATACACCTCTTTTTGCCAAAAAGCAAATTAAATTCAAAAGGTTTTAACCTCATCAGGCATCATTTTGAGTATGCCAACCGCAAACTGTGGTAAACCATTAAAAACGCCAGTCCCAGTATCAGAGGAATGAATACTACCGGCCAGTAACCCAGGCCAGACCAGTTATTAAGAGCTGTTTGTATACTGCCGTAAACCAGAAAGGCGTACAGACTCATGATAAGCAGTTTCATGGCATACAGGCA
>CAITCX010000420.1 GCA_903890885.1 uncultured Dehalococcoidia bacterium | reverse complement strand
GGTATACTCGATACCTTTGCCTAACTTCTTAGCCGCTGCCACACTACCATCGGCTAGCAATTCGCCAAGTTTTCCTTCACGCTTCGCAATTGCCGGCAGGATACGATGAACAACTGTGTCCATATCGCCCCATTTCAATTCAATGCCGCCTGTCTGCTCCAATGTCAGATCACCTTTTTCAAAGGCCTCCATTGCCCAGGCTATCGTACCCCCGCAGGAAATACTGTCCATACCCAAATCATTGCAAACACGCGAGGCCTTGCATGCTGCGGCCAAGTCAATCGAACCGATTAGGCAACCGAAGGCAACAACCGTTTCATACTCCGGCCCCGGTCCTTCAGAAATAGCAAACGGCCCTTCTTTGACCTCCACTACCCGTCTGCAGGCAATGGCACAGTACGCGCAGGCGGCACGCTTTGTCAGGTATGTTTCTGTCAGAGCACTACCAGTTAAGGCATCCCCCGCTTCTTCCCAAAAGTTAGAAGTCCAGTTTTTAATCGGAACATCACCCGCATACATGCCACCGGTAAGGTTAGCCGCTGTTCCATTTTCATGCAAAACATTCGACGCCAATGCTTCCTTTATTCTTGTGTTCAGATCACTCCTCATCGCCTCCATCGCGTCTGGGTCAGCCATTGTCATCTGCTTTTTTGTTGCCTTTACAACTATAGCCTTTAAATTTTTCGAGCCCATCAGTGCACCAAAACCGGCCCTGCCTGTGGCATGATGCCCGTCATTAAGAATAAGGGTGAACTTAACTCCAACCTCCGCGGCAGGACCAATTACCAAAACGCGATAATCCTTACCATACTTGGATTTCAGCGCCCTGGTTACTTCTTCCGTGCCCTTACCCCAATATTCAGCGGCACTTTCAATGGTGATTTTGTCGTCAACTATAAGGAGAATTGAAGGCTTTGGCGCCTTGCCTGTTATTATAAAACCGTCATAGCCGGCATAGCGTAATTCCGGAGCAAAAAAACCACCGCAGGAAGAATCTCCCCAGTGCCCGGTTAGAGGTGAACAACCGGCAATACTAAAGCGACTGGCGCCGGAAACACGCACGCCAGCCAGTGGACCATTCATGCACAAGAACATGGCTTCCGGTGAAAGAGGATCTGCCTTAAAATTACCCCTTTCCCAAAATAGTTTTGCAGCCAGGCCACTGCCACCGATATACTTAAGATAATACTCTTCCGGCAGTGTCTCTATATCAATTTTTCCTGCTGTTAAGTTTATATTGATGATCTTCCCTGTATTGCCTTTCATAATACCTCCCAAGTTTAGCGCTTATTGTATTCTGTTCTCTTTTTATTATTTTTTCCCCTATGCGTGTTCTTTTACATAGCCTTTAGATAAACCTCATAAACATCATCCTCGCTCATTTCGCGGGGGTTGGAACCCATCTGTCCGTCAGCAATCGCCTGGTCAATCAGGGGCTGTAAGGATTGGCGATCCTTAGGAACACTGAAATCGCTCAGTGTCTGGGTCAATCCAATATCCTTTCTGAGTTTTCGGACAGCCTCTATTGCCTTTTTCCCTGCATCCTCCGGACTAAGGCCATCTATTGGTACACCCAGAGCGTCTGCTATCATCATAAAGCGCTCCGGATTTTCCGGCAGATTGAACTCCATAACTTCCGGCAACATGATAGTGTTAGCAAGGCCGTGCGGAATACCGTAAAGCCCGCCAAGAGAATGCGCCATTGCATGCACTGCTCCCGTCAGGGCATTTATGAAGCACATCCCGGCTACAGTACTGGCGATAAGCATATTGCCGCGAGCTTCGATGTCATCGGGCTTGCTGACAGCTGTCTTTAAATATTTGTCCACCATTCGAATGGCGTGAAATCCAAGGGCATCACTGACAGGCGCGGCAAGTTTTGAAGTCACTCCTTCAATTGCATGAGTTAAGGCATCCATCCCGGTAAAGGCGGTAATCTTCGCGGGCAGCTTCAACGTGAGCTCTGGATCAAGCATGGCTATATCAGAATTACAGTAAGGATGAGTCACTGACAATTTGGCGTGAGCGTTTGTGTCCAAAACAACAATACCGTTAGTGACTTCACAAGCTGTTCCCGCAGTCGTTGGTATGGCAATATGAGGAGGAAGAGGTTTTGCACCATCCCAAAGGGCAGCCTGAGCGGCAAGTGGCGCAAAATCATCCTCACCGGCGCCAATCAGAATGTTAATGGACTTCACAGAGTCCATGACACTGCCGCCACCAAGAGCGATCACACAATCCGCGCCACACTTACGATAGAAATTCGCGCCCTCGTTAATAATATCCAACCGAGCATCCTGAGAAACGCCGTCAAACACACCAACGAGTTTCAGATTCGATTTCTTCACGGCTTCAATAACCATTTCGGCAACGCCAGCATCAACCAGGCCCTTGTCCGTGAAAATAACCGCCTT
>CAITCX010000419.1 GCA_903890885.1 uncultured Dehalococcoidia bacterium | reverse complement strand
CCTCCTCAAATCAAAAAAAGAGGGAGGGGTACGGGGATGACCACATACAATAAGCTTTAGAGAACTAGTTGTTGCAGAGACCCCCCTTTTTCCCCCACTCACCTGAGCCCGTCGAACCTACTGCAAGCTTTTTTCGCGCACGCCCCGTAATTACTGCGGCTGGGATCCATACAGATTAAAAACTCTTTCAAACTCCATCAACCAGCGTAATCGAAAAGCGTCCAATCTGCTTATACCCCTGACAAACATTCCCATTCTTTTTCGGTCCTACCCATTAATCCCCAGGTTTTATCTGCCCGTTGGATGCGGCGCATCTAAATTTCCTGTGAGGTTGTTCCGTTGCTGGAGCCGCTGTCCCCTCACTGGTAGCGATCAGCCGGAGGCCGGGTCTGGCTGCTGTTGTTTTAGGATGCAATAGTTAAGTCCCCTTCCGTTAGGTATTCCCTCTTTTCGGCATCGCCTCGCCCGGGACCGGTTCAACTCTGGGGTCGCCGTAAGATAACTGATTTCCCATGTAACTCCGGTTAAATTAGTTAACCTTTATTTGGTCAAACTCTCTACGCTCAAATTTATTATTTTTCTGATTATAGTCATTGCTCAACTATTCCCTTTAATCAAAAGTTGACCTACTTTTTACACCGATAATGCCAATAGTAGAAAACGACCGCAGCCATCGACACTATCACCGTTATTTTCGGCAGGATGTAAATCATTAAACTGCTTCTTCTCTTTTCTGATTCGCCATGGCCTTCCGATAAGCCTCAGGCTTACAGTACCTGCAAGGAAGGGTTCGGCTGTAATCAGGTTTGCCATCATCCCCCCTGGGATGCACCCATCCCATGTTTCGACAATAAATGCAATCATAAATCTTGGTTCCGTCTTCGTCGAAGCGCATCTATGCACCTTCCTTAGCCAGCTTTTCTCTATAACTCTTTCCATCGACATGGCTAAACTCTCCTCTGCACATTTCGAAGAGTCGGTTAAAGGAAGCCTCGTTTCCTGCGTTTCCCCCCATATGGGCCTTGAGGCCGACATCATTCAAGTTAGCTGTAACTACTACCGGAAGCTCGGCGTTATACCGCCCATCAAAAATTGAGAATAATGTTCTTTGGACAAAGCGCAGATCCGATACCTCTTCTTTACCCAGATCATCGAGAATCAGAAGAGGCACCTTGATACACGAATCAATGATATTTTTGGCACTAGGCAGTTGCGCTTTCTCGTCGAAGCTATAGTTGAAGGTCTCTCGGATACTTTCAAACAGTACCGGCTCACTAACGAATTTCACCGGGCACATCTTGGATTCACCATTCCACCGACTGAGGATCCGGTGAGCGATAGAGCAGGCCAGATGGGTCTTTCCCGTGCCCCAGGTGTGGTCGCTGTATAGTACCAATGATGGATAACCTCGAGGGTTGGTGATGGGATACTCTTTGGCGTATTCCTCACATTTGAGAAAGGCCTTCGGTTGATATTCCTGTTCAAAATGCTGAAAGCCTTTAAATCGGTACTTCAAGGGAATTCCGCAGCTGATTCGCCATTTTTCGCGCTGATCCTTAATCTCGGCTTCAACTTTGGCGTTTTCTTGCCGTTGGAATTCCTCTATCCGCTTCTGATAACATTCGGGGCAGTAGCCTGGATATTTCGTATTGAAACTCCAGTTGTTTTTAAAGACGTATACGCGGTAAGCATATTCTTTGCCGCAATCACGGCAGATTGCTTTCTGCTCGTAATACTGCCTTCCCTTCTCGTCATTCAATAATGCGGACTCCGGTACTCCCGGCTTCTCCTTTTTGGCGGCTGCGGCTTTCAATTCCGGCAGCCATTTGTCCATATATTCGGCCATGATTACCTCCATTAGCAGGTGGCTGATTTCTTTGAGTTAGACTCTTTCTGCCATCGTTAATCCATTTATCTAAGTCTTCATTCACGAAAGTCATCGAGCAGTATCCGTTTCTTAATTTTGTTTTTTGTTCCCAGAGGGCATAGACATCATCAGGGCTGAATCCGCGGTCCAACATTCGCTTTATAGCCTTGCCTTCTTTGCCATAATTTGGGATCGGATCAATGTTAGTCTCTGAAGGATATTTGAAATAGGATTTTATCTCACTGAATATTTGCTTTATTCGTGGGTCCGGTGGCTGGCGGCCGGCAGTCTTTTTAGTAGCCCCTCCTGGACTACCCGTTCCCGACACCTTCTCTGGCCCCTTCCTGACTTCTCTGCTACCACCTTCACCCCCGCTCAGAGGAAGCGTAATCCCTTCTTCTCTCAAAGAATTATTATTGACGCCTGGGGTGGAAGGCGGTTCGCCTTCCCCTTTAGGGGTGCTGGTTAGTTGTGAAGTGTTAGTTGTAATGGTTG
>CAITCX010000418.1 GCA_903890885.1 uncultured Dehalococcoidia bacterium | reverse complement strand
TGTGAAGATGTGGCTAATGTTCTCGAAGGTGTAGCACTGAAATACGCCTAGCATATATGTGGTATCAGGGTCCGGTTTACAGAGGAGAAAGGCATGGCAGAAACCGCCTTAACACCCCATCCGGGGCGCAAGATCTTCGGTCTGCATTCCAATGTCTTCTTTCTGGGCCTGACCAGCCTCCTGAACGATTTCTCCAGCGAACTTATTTTCACGCTTCTGCCCCTGTTTATCACTAATATTCTAGGTGCCTCCACGATGGTCGTGGGTTTCATAGGCGGCTTTTCCGGCAGCGCTGATGCCCTGTTCAGGATTATCAGCGGCTGGTATTCAGATAAGATAGGCAACCGCAAGACCTTCGCTGTAGCAGGCTATGCGCTCTCTGCGGTTGTCAAACCTTTTATGTATATTGCCGCCAGTTGGGGGCTAGTCACCGGCATCCGCATCACCGACCGCATCGGCAAAGGCATCCGCAATGCCCCGCGTGACGCCCTGTTGGCCGATTCTCTGGCCTCCCACGAACGCGGAAGAGGATTTGGTATTCAACGGGCTATGGATACCTCTGGCGCGGTGATTGGGCTGGCGGTGGCCGCTCTTATTATCTACCTGGTGCAAGGCTCGGATATCACTCTTGAATTGCCAACCTTCCGCTGGATGGTTATCGTCGGCGTAATCCCCGGCATGATCGGAACGCTGGTTATTCTTTTTCTGGTACATGAGGAGAAAAAACAGAAGACGGCCGCCGCCCAGGCAGGTACAGCCAATAAAATAACTAAGGGTTTAAGTTCCAATTTTAAGATCTACCTGGTGATTCTGGGCATCTTTACACTGGGCAATACCAGCGATTTTTTTGTGATCCTGCGCGCCCAGAACCTGGGCAATTCCCTGGTTTACATAGCTTTGATACTGGTGATGTTCAATATCATTTATGCGCTGGCAGCCGTTCCGGCCGGCATTGTTTCAGATAAAATCGGACGTCGCAGGCTGATAATTCTGGGCTGGCTGGTGTATGCCGCCGTCTATGTCGGATTCGCCCTGGCCAGGACTCCCTGGCATGTTTGGGCGCTTTTTGCAGCGTATGGAATCTATTATGCCCTGGTAGAAGGGGTCAGCCGGGCTTTCGTGACCGACCTGGTGCCTGCGGACAGACGCGGCACGGCCTTTGGCTGGTATTACGGGGTGTTGAGTATCTCTTTGCTGCCCGCCAGTTTAATCGCGGGGTGGATGTGGAATCAGGTCAGTCCGGCCTCAACCTTTTATTTCGGAGCGGCGCTTTCCTTCCTGGCAGCCCTGGGTATCTGGCTGCTGATCAAAGAAGATAAAATCAAGACCTGAGATAGCGTTTCTACCGGTAATCGAAAAATCCCTCGAGAAGGGTTTCATAAACTTTGACGGGGTCGATGTTGTTCTGTACCAGTTTCCTGCCGAAACCGCCCTTTTTGAATCGTTCTACCAGCCAGTTTTGTATCCTGATGGCATTGACCTCATCCTTGACCTGGATGGCTACAAAGATAGCTTCCGCATAGTCCTGCAGGAGTTCCTTGGTGAGAATCTTGCGCTGAAATTCGGCAGCCAGATCGTCTGTCATGAGAGCCATGGCCTTCTGGTAATTGGCCTCAAGTATACCTAAAATATCCGTTTTCTGGAGCGGCATCCTTTTTCTCCTTATAACAGCTATTTCATGATAAGCTTACCGCCAGGATTCTTCTGGCCAGAGACTTTGCGCCCGCTTCTTCTGCCCGTTATAATGCCCTATTCCAGCAGGATATTATCTATCAAACGGGTCTTGCCAAATTTCACAGCTATCGAAATAACCGCGGGGGCCTGCGCTGTTTCGAGTTCCCGCAAAGTTAAAACATCCGCGATGCTGATATACTCAATTTTACCCAGCGGCGCTCGCTTTATCAAATCCAGCATGGCCGTGCGTATTTTGGCGCTATCGTGCTCGCCTGCCGACCACATATTTTTAGCCAGCGTCAAGGATTGAAAAAGAGCCGGGGCCTGGCAGCGTTCATCCGGGCTCAAGTAAACATTGCGACTGCTCATAGCCAGACCGTCCACTTCACGGACCGTTGGCACAACGATCATTTCCAGGTTCATATTGAGGTCAGTCACCATTTTCTTGATCACGATACACTGCTGGGCGTCCTTCTGGCCGAAGTAGGCACGAGTGGGTTGAACAATATTGAAAAGCTTGTTCACTACTGTAGCCACACCGCGGAAATGACCGGGTCGAATGGCGCCCTCCAGACGATCAGTGACTTTATAAACGTCTACCCATGTGTTATAGCCCTCCGGATACAT
>CAITCX010000417.1 GCA_903890885.1 uncultured Dehalococcoidia bacterium | reverse complement strand
CCCGCCCGCCTGGACATTCGCTGGGAACGCATGCAAACCGATCAGGTTTACACTAAAGCGGTAGAAAAGCATATTGTCCGCATCCTGCGGGACTTTCCAGGAAAAAAGAAACTCAAAGTTGTGGTAGACTGCGGTTGCGCAGCGGCCTATTTCATAAGTCCTGAGGTGCTCGCCCGCATGGGTTGCGAGGTAATTACCCTTAATTGTCATGCCTCCGGTATCTTCCCTCATGATGTTGAGCCCATCGAGGCCAATCTGGGAGATTTGATGAGCGCCGTAAAGCAGAACGGAGCGGATCTGGGCATTGCCCACGACGGTGATGCCGACAGGGTAATGGCGGTAGATGACCGCGGTCGCTTCATTTCAGGAGATAAACTGCTGGCTATTTTCGCACGGAATTCTGGAAGCTCCGCAATAGTTACCACGATCGATGCTTCCATGTGTATCGAGGATATAGGTTTCAAAGTTATGCGCACGAAGGTCGGCGACCCTTACGTATCCGAAGAGCTTAAAAAAGGCGGTGGATTCGGCGGGGAACCCTCCGGTGCCTGGGTCTTTCCCCGGGTCTCTCTATGCCCGGACGGGATTTATGGGGCTGCCTGTATAGCCGACATTGCCAGTCGCCAAAAATTATCAGAGCTGGTTGACAGCCTTCCTTCCTATCCGGTAGTGCGAGGAAGCATCGTTGGAACAGTCCGGGAACAAACTACTCTGATAGAAAGACTTAAAACAGAATTGAAACCCGAAACTGTTGACACGATAGACGGGTTAAAATTGGTTTTTAAGGATGGCTGGCTGCTGGTTCGTCCATCCGGCACCGAACCTAAGATCCGCATTACGTCTGAAGCCAGGGATCAACTTTCCGCCCGCCGTTACTTTGACCAGGGCTCCAAAATAATAAATAACTGTATTAGAGAGAATTAAACCATGACCGTCACTAAAGCCGTTATTTTAGCCGCCGGAGAAGGCAACCGCATGCGCCCTCTTACCTACACGCGGCCCAAGGTCATGTTGCCCGTGGCCGGAAAACCTATTCTGGAACACTTAGTTGTGGCCATGAGCCAGGCTGGCATAAAAGAGTTTTTGTTAGTTGTAGGCTACCGTGACGATCAGCTCCGCAAATATTTCGCCGACGGCAGTAACTGGAACGTTAAAATACAATATGCTGATCAAAGAAAGCAGTTGGGCACCGCCGATGCAGTACGCATGGCTAAAGGTTTTGTTGATGGTAATTTCGTATTAGCTAACGGGGATATCATTATCAATAACGCAGACATGCTGAGTTTATTGAACCACTCCAGAAGCGTTATGAGTATAATAGAATTAGAGGATGTTTCAGGCCTGGGCGTAGTTGAAGTGAAGAACGGAAAGATAGCTCAAATCCACGAAAAGTCAGTTAACCCGCCTTCACATCTGGCTAACGCCGGGTTGTATCTATTTACTCCTGACATTTTTGAGGCGATTGATAATACGCCCAAATCGCCCAGGGGAGAATATGAACTTACCGACTCAATCCAGATATTGGTTAATAGTAAAAAAACGGTAGTCTATAACACCCTCACCCAGTGGCTGGATTTAAGCTACCCCTGGCATTTGCTATATGCCAATGAGAGAATCATGCCTTCTCTGCAGCCCTGTTGTTCAGGGGATGTGGAGCCCAACGCTGTTCTAAAAGGCGCTGTTACTATAGGCAAAGGCACCGTCATCCGCTCAGGTGCTTACATTGTCGGACCGGTCATTATCGGTCAGAATTGCGATATTGGACCCAACTGTTATATCCGTCCGTGTACAACTATTGGAGATAAGTGCCATATCGGGGCCGGCGTGGAGATTAAAAATTCGATTATAATGTCCGGTGCCAAAGTTCCTCACTTAAGCTATGTAGGCGACAGTATTATAGGAGAAGATTGTAATCTTGGCGCAGGCACCAAAATAGCCAATCTGAAATTGACTAAAGATCGCATCTTCATTAAAGGGCTGGATACGGGTAGACGCAAGTTGGGGGCAATATTAGGCGATAAGGTTGAGACCGGTATCAATGCCTCCATTAATGTAGGAACAATGATTGGGAATAATGTGCTTATTGGCCCGGGGGCACTGGCAAAGGGCGTGATAGAACCAGGAGCCAGGGTATTTTAAAGGAATAATGTAACTCGTAGCATTCAGGGGTGTACTGATGAAACAAGCTGTGATTTTGGCGGCAGGGGAAGGGTCTAGGCTGAAGCCTTTTACGGTTAATAAACCCAAGGCTATGCTTTCTATTGCAGGTAAACCAATCATCCGCTATGTAATAGAATCCCTGGTAACCAATGGAATTCGTGAAATCGTTATTGTCGTTGGACATTTTAAGGAGCAGATTTTCGATTATGTTGGTGATGGCAGGCAATTTGGAGCTGAGGTTACTTTTGTCACACAGAAAAAACAACTGGGAACTGCCCATGCACTGAGCCAGGCCAAGAATGTACTGGACTCCGAGTTTTTAGTCCTCGCGGGAAGCAGGCTAATCGATAAAGAGACCATCTCATCTTTTGTACACGCGAAAGCCCCGGCGTTACTGATAAAGAAAGATGAGAATCCATCCCGCTACGGTGTAGTGAGCTTTGAAGATAGGAAATTGACCGGAATAGTAGAAAAACCCCAGCGTGCTGAAAGCAATCAGGTCAACACCGGCATTTATGCTTTTCAAAAAAAACTGTTAAGATATTTCGAGTCTGACCTGTCTATTCCAAGCGCCATCAACAATATCCTGGCACACGGAGTGTCAATCAACATAATGGAGACTGATAGCACCTGGCTGGACGTGGTCTATCCATGGGATATTATAAACTTGAATTCGACCATATTAAACAACATTCAACCCGGGCAGAATGGGGTCATAGAATCCGGTGTTTCTTTGAACGGAAAGGTCTCCATTGGCCGTGATACCATCATCCGCTCTAACTCATATATTATTGGACCGGTCACTATCGGGAAAGGCTGTGATATCGGGCCAAATGTCTGCATTTTTCCCTCTACCAGCATCGGCGATAACGTGATAATATCGCCATTTACGGAATTAAGGAATTGCGTTATCGGGAATGATGTCCAAATTGCTTCAGGGGCTTCATTGTCGTATACTGTGCTGGATGATGGTTGTATAATAGGCAGTCATTTTGGCGCGCACAGCGCAAAGACCGAAGTCAAGATAAATGAAGAACATCATATAATAATGACAGGGGCAATGCTGGGCAGTTCCTGTAAAATCGGTGATATGGTAACAGCTCTGGCAGGGACAATTATCGGCAACAACACTCAGGTGAGCAATATGAAATTAATAAGCGGGAACATTCCCGAACGGAGTCTGATAATTTAGCAATGTGCGGCATAGTGGGTTATACCGGATGGAGAGAGGCCCAGGTGGTCCTGTTAAACAATCTGGCAAGGCTGGAATACCGCGGCTATGATTCCTGCGGATTGGCATTAAGAGGATCGCCGTTGACCATTGTGAAGGATGCCGTGCGCGTAGCTGAACTGGCCAAAACTATCACACCTGTTAAAAGCACATCCGGAATCGGGCATACCCGCTGGGCTACGCACGGACCACCCTGTAAAATTAATGCGCATCCGCATCTGGATTGCACCGGGAGTATTGCGGTAGTCCATAACGGTGTGATAACCAACTACGAAAAACTCCGCAAACAACTTACCGAGGAAGGGCATAAGTTTATATCTGAAACTGATACAGAAGTCATCTCTCACCTGGTAGAAAAATACTTGAAGGGTAATCTGGAAGAAGCCGTCAATTCAGCTTTGAAAGTCCTGGAGGGTTCTTACGCCATAATCGTTATCGCGGACAATGATCCCGCATTGGTATTCGCCCGCAAAGACAGCCCGATGATACTCGGCATCGGAGAAAAGGAATATTTCATTGCGTCAGATGTTCCTGCCCTTCTGGAATACACCAATCGGGTTATATACTTAGAGGATGGAGATGCCGGGGTAGTAACTCCCCAAGGAATCAAGATCACTCACGCCGGTCAACCCGTTACAAGAGAGGAGAACAAAATTCACTGGACGGCCGATCAGGCTCAGAAGGGTGGCTATGAGCACTATATGCTCAAAGAGATCCACGAGCAGCCGAGTATTTTACGAGAGACAATATCAGAGTATTTATCCAGCCAATCATCCAGTGATATTAGCTCTTTTTACGGCAATAATAAATCTGTCTTGATGTTAGCCTGCGGGACTTCTTACCATGCCGCCATGATAGGTAAGTATGTCACAGAGAAACTTTTGAATACCTCTGTCAGGTTGGAAATGGCTTCAGAATTTAACTACTTATCCCGAACTCCCTATTTCCCGCTGACGATCGGCATAACCCAATCCGGTGAAACCGCCGACACGTTAAAAGCCCTCCGCCGGGCCAAAGAAGCCCATTCGATGGTGATGGCTATTACCAACGTAGTGGGCAGCACTGCCAGCAGGTCATCCAATTATGTATTATACACTCGGGCTGGGCCTGAAATAAGTGTGGCCGCTACTAAGAGTTTTACTGCCCAATTGGGAGCTTTATACTGGCTGGCTTTATCACAGTCGAGCCTTTCTATCCCCGAAATACTTCTCCATGAGTTCAGGCACCTGCCCAGCAAAGTCCAGGAAGTATTAGACATGGAGGAAGTGATAAAGCTGAGTGCCAACAAGCTGGCGGGCTATGAAAATGTATTCTTTATCGGGCGAGGCATCAATTATCCAGTGGCTCTGGAAGGGGCTTTGAAATTAAAAGAAATTTCGTATATACATAGTGAAGCTTACGCCGCAGGCGAGATTAAACACGGGCCTTTTGCCTTGCTGAGCAACAAAACACCGGTAATAGCGATAGTGATGCGTGACAACTGCCACGACGCCATGCTTACCACCATCAAAGAGATCAGGGCTCGCGGGTCTCCGGTTTTCGCTATCGTCGAAGATACAGATACCGCCATCGTAGACATGGCTGATTATTTGATTCCAGTGCCATCAATAATGGATATATTTTCGCCTTTTATAACTTCGGTGGTCATGCAATTGCTGGCCTATTTTACGGCAAAAAAACGGGGTTGCCCGATAGACTTTCCGCGTAATCTGGCCAAGAGCGTGACGGTAGAATAACCTGGAGGTAGGTTGGCAATTTTAAAAGTTTAAATCCGGATTTATTAAATTGCCGAATTAAATATTTCAGGTAAATCCGTAAATATTTTGTGATATCTCGCTTATTTTTTGTGACTATTTTGTGATATTATTTGAGTATCCTGTAGTAGCTGAGGAAATATATATCGGTTGACAGTTACTGGAAATATTTGGTTAAAATACCTATAAATAATGGTTGTTATGCTAGTATTAATATCTGAAGTAAAAGTGTAATGTTATCTCAAAGACAAAATACCTCAAAGAGGCTTATGGCCATGATCGATCTGCAATATCATAAAGGGCAGAAATGTATAACAGGTTCAACGTTTTGCCAGGAAGGGTATTGTTCTGGGTGCGCCATTCATTTGTCTCAATTAACGAATGACTATGAAGTCCCTGCTGAGAAAACTCCCCAGATCGTTGCAAAGGAGACCAATCGGGATCGTCTGCGTCAAGGAACCATGCAGCCTTTATGATGGTTTTCCGAACTTGGTTGCTTTGATATTTCTATCCTCATAACTGTCTTTCAGTAATCTTTAAACCAACCCGGTCCACCATTAAATCCGCTGAGTTCTTTTCCATGCCTGCTTCATTATCTTTGTACATCCAGTTTGAACGCGGTCAGTGATTTATTCAATTCTTGCAGGAAGGCCGTCAAGGAAACTATCAACGACCCCAGCGCGCCCACAAACAAGCCGCCGATCAGCCAAACATCTTCAATTTTCAGGGCAGCGGTGAAAAACAGTGTGATGATTAGAACAGCAGCCAACAGCACACACAATACTGCAAAGATAATGGCCCGCTGCAAAAGGGCAGCCCTGCGGGAAAGTATGTCAAGCTGGGTCGCGACGCTACTATTTTTGGATTGAGGAGATTCGCGCAATTCGCGTGCCAAAATCCGCCCTCTATCCACCACACGCCCAAGGCGGTTGGTCAGCGAGAGTATGAGCAAGCCTACGCCGGAAATCAGCACCGCCGGGCCAACAGCCATCTGCAAAACTGGAATCAATTCAACAACTTTCATATGGTCAATATAGCACACGCTTGAAATAATTGTCCATGCCTGGCACTCATCAGGAAAAAATATTAAAGCCCCCGATTTATGAAATATATCGAGGGCTTTATGTTCGTTTAGTTTGGTAGCGGGGGTGGTATGGCACCACTTGGCTACTGGTAATATAATAACCACATTAGACCCAAAAGTCAATGCCAGGATGAACCGGCGTACTAATAATAAGACCTAATATTTTTCGGCATTATATGTCATATTTGCGATTATTGTTGTTGTTTTGCTCTTTTGCTTTGGAATACCTTTTTATCGGTAGGAGTTAATCGTTCAATAAATTCTTTTGAATATTTGCCGGCGAGCGTGTCGTCATCGCTTTTCCAATATCTATATTTCAATTCGATTCTATTTTGATATTTTTTAGCTAATTCGTGTTTTCTGCTGTCATCTTTATAATAAAGGCATAAAACATATTCACCACTCGGAGGAGCTATTTCCGCCATATGAGTTTTGGCCTGGTGAAAACCACCATTTTCTAATTCACTAACTGCTATTTCAACAAGAAGCTCTCTATTCCTAGAGAAAAACAGATATTTCCCAGTTATTCTGTAAGGTACTACTGTAATATCGGATCTTTCGAACCATTCCCAGTATCCATCACAGCTACCGATCACATTTTCGCTTAGGATCTCGGCTTTCTTTTTCTTAGCCTTGTTCATGCTTATTCCTTCTCCATCCGTAACCTTTCTACCAGTAAAGATCGGGAAAATTTAAATCTTTGGATTATCCCAAAGGGATGACATTGAAAGCTGAGAATCTGAGGCTTTTGGTTTATTTTTCGTTTGATCGCTTTTTGGGTCTGTCTCATAACCCATAGATCTATAACCTCGAAGTCTCTTCTGGAACATTTTTACCAGCATCGGAATGTTACGATCTACGTAATCATATATTTTAACATCTGATTTGCCTGCGTATTTTCGGTGAAGACGTCCAGCGTATTGAACAAGGGTGCCTTTCCATGATACTGGCAACGCCAGAAACAACGTATCCAGCCGGGCGTCATCAAACCCTTCCCCAATATAACGTCCAGTCGCTAACAATATGCGTTTTTCGCCGCCTGGAATAGATGCTAATTGCTCAGAGATAACACGTCGTTGCTTAATTCCCATTCCCCCTTGAAGAACGATCGTATTCTTCACAAGTTTGGTCAAGTGGTTGGAGAAGTATTGCAAATGTTCTCTTCGTTCGGTTAGCAGAATCGGAGAACGGCCTTCCTCCAGAGATTTTAGTATATCATCTAAAATAAGCTTATTTCGTATTTCGTCGGCAATCAGAGCTGTGTATATATCCTGGATTCCGGGTTCACTTTCAGTCTGAGGTAAAACAAAATTGGTATTACGGCAAATCAAGGCATGATGCAAAGCGGTCTCAGAATTTGAGTCATTTTGCGTAATTTCAAAACGTACAGGGCCGCATTGCATGAGAATTATAGGTTGGTGTCCATCCCTTCTGTATGGCGTTGCCGTGAGTCCAAGAACAAACCGAGCTTTAGCCTGTCTCAATACTTGTTCGAAGGTGAATGCCGGAAGGTGATGAACTT
>CAITCX010000416.1 GCA_903890885.1 uncultured Dehalococcoidia bacterium | reverse complement strand
TGATTGTCTCGCTGGTGTGGATATACTATTCGGCCTTCATTTTGCTGCTGGGTGCGGAATTCAGCGCCCTGCTCCTGAAAGTGAAAAAGGAAGGTGATTCCTTTTAGCCCTGGCCTTGTTGTGAGATAGAACGCGATGTAATATAATGTTGACAATCAACTGATATAATAATATTTTTCGGATTTTGAAAGGAAAATGAGATGGATGATAGAGTAGCGATCTTTATTGACGGCAGTAATTTATACCATTCGGCCAAGAACAGCTTCGGCCGCCATGATATCAATTTTACCGAACTGGCTAACAAACTTTCCGCAGGCAGGAAACTTTTCCGCATTTACTATTACAATGTTCAGCAGGACCCCGCGCAGTACCCGGAGGGACACCGCGAACAGCAGGATTTCCTGGATGCCCTGCGCAAAACGCCTTACCTGGAAGTGCGACTGGGCAGCACCAAGAAAACCTCTGGCGCTGAAAAAGGAATAGACGTGATGATTGCCACGGACTTGCTGTATTTCGCCTGGAGCGATTTTTACGATGTGGCCATCCTGGTCAGCGGGGATGCCGATTTCGCCTATGCGGTGCAGGCCGTCAAAAACATGGGGAAACATGTGGAAGTGGCCTATTTCGAGAGTAATATTTCCAAAGACCTGCTGGATATCTGCGATAACCGGCACCTCATGGACCGCACTTTCTTTAACGCTATCTGGGTAATTCAGCACCGGCCGCAGATGCGCCGCCGGCCTATCAGAAGGAACATACTCAAACCCAACCCCCCTCCGACAAATGGGCTGGGCAATGGTCCGCAGCCACTGCCTTAAGCCTGCATTTTATAGCGGTTCATCCACAGCGAATTGGATAACACCGAGATTGAGCTGAAGCCCATGGCCGCAGCCGCTATAACCGGGTTCAATTGCAATGCTGTGAACGGGTAAAGAACCCCAGCTGCGATGGGTATACCCAGGCTATTGTATATAAAGGCCCAGAAAAGGTTCTGTTTTATCTTTCTGAGGGTGTAGCGGCTCAGCTCAATGGCCTTGACCACATCCCTCAAATCGTTCTTTACGAGCACAATATCGCCCGTTTCCAGGGCGATGTCCGTACCACTGCCCATGGCTATACCCATATCAGCCTGGGCCAGGGCCGGGGCATCGTTGATGCCGTCGCCTACCATGGCCACCACACCCGCCGCTTGCAGCTTTTTTATTTCAGCCGCTTTGTCCTGCGGCAGGACCTCCGCCAGGATTTCGCTGATGCCCGCCTGCCCACCGATGGCTTCCGCCGTGCGCCGGTTATCGCCGGTGATCATGATAACCCGTATGCCCATCTCCCGCAGGCGGCTGACGGCCTGTCCCGAACTTTCTTTGAGCGTGTCGGCCAGCGCTATAAGGCCGACCGGCTGGCGCTGAGAGGCTGCCCACAAAACGGTCTTGCCCTGCCTTTCCAGACGGTCGCTTTCTTTTTCCAGGGCTTGCACCGCTAGACCGTTTTCCAGCATCAGATGACGGTTGCCCAGCAGCACCTCCCGGCCCTCCAAC
>CAITCX010000415.1 GCA_903890885.1 uncultured Dehalococcoidia bacterium | reverse complement strand
TTATCTTGCCCAAGAGTTCACATCGACGGCAAGGTTTGGCACCTCGATGTCGGCTCTTCCCATCCTGGGGCTGAAGCAGGTCCCAAGGGTCCGGCTGTTCGCCGGTTAAAGGGGAACGCGAGCTGGGTTCAGACCGTCGTGAGACAGGTCGGTCTCTATCCGTCATGGGCGCAGGAGATTTGAGGGGGGCTTTCTCTAGTACGAGAGGATCGAGAAGGACGGACCAATGGTGTATCAGTTGTCCCGCCAGGGGCATTGCTGAGTAGCTATGTCCGGTTGTGATAAGCGCTGAAAGCATCTAAGTGCGAAGCACGCCCCAAGATTAGATCTCCCATTCTGTCCGCAAGGATTAGAAGTAAGACCGCAGGTAGACTACCTGCTTAATAGGCAGCATGTGTACGCGCAGTAATGTGCTTAGCTAAGCTGTACTAATGGTCGAGGGCTTGACCTGCTTCAGAGTTGATATTAGCATCCTTGAAACTTAGCAGATCAACAATTAATACGGACCTTTTCAGATTTGGGTTCGTTTTAACAACTAAATAACAAACATAGAGGTTTTTGATAAGCCTCCTGGTGATATAAGCGAGGTGGTACCACCCGTTCCCTTCCCGAACACGGAAGTGAAACGCCTCAGCGCAGACGATACTGAGGGCGCAGGCCCTTGTGGAAAATATGTCATTGCCAGGAGGCTTTTTCTTTTCCCTTTTTCATTGAGCTTTGACGTTTGAATGAGCTTGAACTATAATGAAATTGTAGCTATGGATAAAAAATAAGGCTATCTGAGGAAATATTATGGCTAGCAGATTTGAAAAATTTTCAGAGAGAGCGCGACGGGTACTGACTCTGGCTCAAGAAGAGGCCCAGCGTTTCAATCATCCCAATATCGGTCCTGAACATGTATTACTGGGTATTGTTGGAGAACCAGACGGCGTGGCTGCCAAAGTTCTGGTGAATATGGGCATTAGTCTTAACAAAGTTCGCTCAGCGGTTGAGTTTATCATCGGTCATGGTGAAGGTTCTAGCCGCGGTGAAGTTGGGCTTTCCCCGGGGGCCAAGCGCGTTATTGAGTTAGCAATAGACGAAGCCCGCTACATAGGCCATAACTATATCGGAACTGAGCACCTTCTTTTAGGTCTTCTCAGAGAGGGAGAAGGTATTGCTGCCCGTGTTCTGGACAGCCTTGGTGTAACCTTGGAAAAGGTGCGTTCTGAAATACAAAAGGTACAAGAACAAGGCGTTCAGCGTCCTAAAGCTGCCTCTGCCTCAGGCCGTTCTCCCAGTCGTACTCCAGCCCTGGATCAATTGGGCACCGATCTTACGGCTTCTGCCCGCAACGGCAAACTGGATCCTGTCATTGGTCGCGAGAAAGAAATAGAGCGGATTATTCAGATATTGAGCCGCCGTACTAAAAATAATCCCGCACTGATAGGTGAGCCCGGGGTTGGTAAAACGGCTATAGTGGAAAAACTGGC
Organism: uncultured Dehalococcoidia bacterium; assembly: GCA_903890885.1. Lineage (GTDB taxonomy): Bacteria > Chloroflexota > Dehalococcoidia > Dehalococcoidales > UBA3254 > UBA3254. The sequence continues at coordinate 1,971 of CAITCX010000415.1, read as the reverse complement.
TCATCGAATTGCTTCTGGAGATGTGCCCGAAACTCTGGAAGGTAAGCGGCTAATTATGTTAGACATTGCCTCGCTGGTGGCCGGCACCAAGTACCGTGGCGAATTTGAAGAACGTTTGAAAAAAGTGATCGAAGAGATTAAAGGTGCTGGCAATTGCATTATATTTATTGATGAGTTTCATACCATTGTGGGAGCTGGAGCTGCCGAAGGCGCGGTGGATGCGGCTAATATTCTTAAACCATCGTTGGCCCGGGGAGAAATACAGACTATAGGCGCTACTACACTCGACGATTACCGGAAATATATTGAAAAAGACAAAGGCCTGGAACGCCGTTTCCAGCCAGTTTTGGTAGCTGAACCTTCAACTGAAGAAACCGTAGAAATCCTTAAAGGCATCAAGAAACGCTATGAGGAGCATCATCGGTTGACCATTACAGAAGGGGCTTTAAAAGCCGCTGTGGATTTGGCAGCCAGATATATACCTGACCGTTTTCTGCCGGACAAAGCTATTGACTTGATCGATGAAGCGGCTTCCCGTGTGAGGATTAAGCACTGGACTGTACCCATAGCTTTAAAAGAAAAACGCCGCAGTGAAGACAGTTTGAAGAAAGATAAAGATGCTGCGCTGGCTACACAACAATACGAATTTGCGGCTGAGTTGCGCAGCAAGGAACTGCAGGCCGAAGAAGAAATCAAGAAACTGGAATTGGATTGGCAGAATAAGAAAGATCAGAATAAGCCGGAAGTTACTGAGCGTGATATCGCAGAAGTCGTCAGCATGTGGACGGGAATCCCCGTAGTGCAAATGACCACGGATGAAAGTAAGCGGCTACTGGAAATGGAAGATGTTCTACACAAGAGAATTATTGGCCAAGACGAGGCTATTGTTTCCATTTCAAAAGCAGTAAGAAGGGCACGCGCCGGTTTGAAAGACCCTCGCCGCCCTATCGGTAATTTTATTTTCCTGGGGCCTACTGGAGTAGGCAAAACCGAGTTAGTAAGGGCGTTGGCTGAGTTTATGTTTGGTAAAGAAGATTCTCTGATCCGGTTGGATATGTCGGAATTCATGGAGAGACATACCGTAGCCAGATTGGTAGGCGCTCCTCCCGGCTATGTAGGTTATGATGAGGGAGGGCAGCTTACTGAGGCAGTTAGACGTAAATCTTATTGCGTGATTTTACTGGATGAGATTGAAAAAGCCCATCCGGATGTGTTTAATATTCTCTTGCAGGTCTTTGATGACGGGCATCTAACTGATGCGAAGGGACGGCGTGTGGATTTCCGTAACGCCATCATCGTCATGACCAGCAACATAGGCGCGGAGACTATCCGCAAAGGATCCGCAATGGGATTTGCGACCAAGGCTGATGAATCCAAGCAGCGGGAGCAGAATTACGCTGGTATGAAAGAGAAGTTGCTGGGCGAACTAAAAAAGAATTTCCGCCCGGAGTTCTTGAACAGAATCGACGGAGTGGTGGTATTCCATTCTCTTTCCAAGGACAACATACGCAAGATTGTGGATCTGATGCTGACTTCGCCAATAAAGCAGCTGGCCGAAAAAGGTATTACGCTTGAGGTTACTGACGCTGCCAAGGATTTATTGGGTGAAAAGGGTTACGATGAGGTATTCGGCGCCCGCCCATTGCGCAGGGCTATCCAGGACCGGATTGAAGATAAGCTTTCTGAAGAGTTGCTGCGCTTGAATGCAGAGAACGTAGAAGATACAGCGGAAATTCAAAACGAACATAAAGCTATTGAAAAGATAGTGGTAGATGTGGAAAATGGGGAAATTATTCTTAAACCTTTGATTAAAATCCTGGCAGTAGCGAAAAAATAAATGACCATGGGAAATGATAAAATAGCGGACGGTAGTGAGAACTAACCGTCCGCTATTTATTTTAAAATTACATATGCGATTACAAAAATATAGATAGGGAGAAAATGAAAAATGGCTAGAGAGTCTGTAGAATC
>CAITCX010000414.1 GCA_903890885.1 uncultured Dehalococcoidia bacterium | reverse complement strand
GGGACTTTGATCATCAAATTGGGTTTGCCCACCTCTTTCCAAAGCTTACGGGCTTCCTGTATGGTTTGAACGGTTGAACCAGATAAGCGGGGAGAGACCTCCAGGCTAACGAAGCCGTCGGTGCCGCCGGTGGAATCATAGACCGGTCGAAGAACATCAGCCGCCATTTGGATATCCTGCACCGCCAGCTTTTGATAAATGCCTTCAATCCCTAGCCCCGGGAAGGCTTTTCGGATATCCGCTAAAGGTTGATCATAGTCGCCGGGCTCGCACATGGCCTTCTGGAAAATACTGGGATTGCTGGTCACACCGGCTACGCCTTGACCGATTAAATTCTTGAGCTCACCGCTGCTGAAAAGACTGCGGCTGATAAAGTCCAGCCAGACTGATGCTCCCTGCTTCTGAAGTGATTGAATAGAATTCATAGATTCCTCCGAATAAATTTTACTTGTCAAATCAATCTTCGTGCCAGAGCCGCGGCTCCGATGACCCCAGCCTGATTGCCCAGGGCAGCAGAGCTAATTCGCAGGTCGTTGAGCGGGGTAGGTAAGGCCATCGTCCGAAGATGTTTTTCAGCTATTAATACCAAATCAGGAATTCCCTGTATTACACTCCCACCCAGGATTATTAATTGTGGATTGAAGGCATTGACAATGCTGACCATTCCGGCGGCCAGATAACGGGCAGTATCCTTGACCAGGCTCATGGCTAAAAAATCACCTTTGGCGTAGGCCTGGGAAACTGTTATGGCTGTTATGTTCTCAAGGTTTCCGGCCAATTTAATCAATGTTTTCCCTGCTTCAGGGTTGGCTCGCGCAGCGTCTTGAGCACGTTCAGCGATAGCCCACCCGCCGCAATAGGCCTCCAGACATCCTTGGTTGGGACAATGGCACTGCCGTCCTCCGGCTACTATGGTCATGTGACCAAGTTCTCCAGCAGTATTATCGTGCCCTTCAAGAAGATTTCCCCCGCTTACCACTCCCCCTCCTGCGCCCGTTCCCAAAAACAGGCAGACCAGATCATTCGCGCCTATACCAGATCCGTGGCGCCACTCCCCCCAGGTTATCATACGAACATCGTTGTTGACCGATACAGGAATGCCCAGTCCGGCATGTAATTCTGCTCCCAGAGCAACATTCTTCCAGTCCGGGAGATTCGGTGAGCTCTTCACCATTCCATGAATCTTATCGATCTGCCCGGCCACACCTATGCCAGCTGCAAAAGCGATTTTCCCAGACTCCCGATAGCAGATTTGCACTGAATCAAGGATGTTTTGAATGGCGAGGACAGGGCTTTTGTCCGGATTAATGAGCTGATAGTGAGAAACCAGGATTACGCCCGAGGCATCCACCAGGGCGGTCTCGATTTTGGTCCCACCGATGTCTATGCCCAATGTATATAACTGGCTGTTATTAGCCTGCATAAAGCGGCAAAAGCTCCCACAATAAACAAATTTGGTGCTTTCTTATAATAACTCTTAGCAACATTCTTGACCAGTTTAGTTTTGCTAAAGAATAGTAAAGTTTCTGTTAGGCTTTTCAATAATTAAGGGTTGGACAACGACAAAAATAATAAAAGCCTGTCGTTGCGTAATGTCACCAATATTTATTATTATTAACCAAATTCCTAAAATGCGGAGCATGGAAACATCAACTAATACTACTTCCTTCCCTTGACCCTGATAAGGCTAAAGACTTTTTCAAGGTAGTCAAAATATCAACCGGTAAAGCCTTTTCAAGAGTTGCTAAAAACGCAACTAAAAAACCCGCTTCAGATTCC
>CAITCX010000413.1 GCA_903890885.1 uncultured Dehalococcoidia bacterium | reverse complement strand
GATACCCCGATCAAAGAAACCGGGATAATGATCGATGCCGCAGGCGGAGCTTCCGCTTCTGGCCGGATTGGCTTTGTCTGCCAGTATAACCTTAGCCCCTTTCTGCGCTGCTTTCCAGGCAGCCGGACAACCGGCAATACCGCCGCCGACTACCAGGACATCAGTTTCATAAACTCTATCTGCAATTTTACTTAAAGCCATTTCTATCTCCTAATTATTTCTCGGTTACTTTTTCGGTGCGCCCTGAGGTCCGCCCTGAGGCCCGCCGGGTCCACCTGGTCCGCCTGGTCCGCCTGGTCCGCCGGGTGGTCTGTTCTTTCGATCGGCTTCCTGTAAGGCTCTGAGCTCAGCAGCTCTCTTGCCGACTTCAGCTTCTTCGAACTTGGTATCACGATACCTGATTCCCTTTTCAAACTCGGGAAGAACCTCGAGGGCTGCCTTGACATAGCTTATGTCCTTTTTAGCAGCATGCGCCTTGATCATTTTCCACAAGGGAAATTCAAACTTCTCCTCATAATGCTGATCAGCTGTATCCATTACTATTTCCTCCTAAAAGATTTAAAATATTTTACTTCTTATAAACAAAATATTCTGGGCGTTATGATCCGGGGTACTTACGCTGCCAAGTCGTGCAATAATATTCAAAACATAGTACGACTTTTTATGTATATTCTTCTATCCTCTAATGTAACTTCTACCTCCAAATTTGATTTCTGAAAATTTAACGTGTTTCTTTATGATCGGGTGAAAGCTTCATGGGAATTACGTTTCTAAATTCAACTACACGCTTTCCGTTATCCAAGCGCTGATAATGAAGTTTGCCCTGTAATTCTGGATCTGGCTTAGGATAATCAAGACGAACGTGATGAGCATAAGTTTCCTTTCTATCCAGCGCTGCCTGGAGATGCATTTGAGCTACATCAAGAAGATTGCGGGTTTCCAAAGCCCTCATCAAGAAATGGGGATTCGGTCCAGCTAGCTTGGGTAAAAACTCCCTCTTCAAAGAACTCAACCTGTTGAGACCTTCGCGTAATTTGCCTTCAGCAGTAGCCACACTGGCGTATCTATTGCAGATATAACGCACAGCACACTCTAATTCCATGGGCGGAGTTCCTTCTTCTACGCCGAGAGGAGCCATAGTAACCTGCTTTTGACTTTCTACTTCCGTCTCTGAAACAACTGGTTTCGACGTCTTCTCAACAAATGTGTGTATAGTATCACCCATGAGAAAACCGGAAACCGCTGCATTGGCAACATCATGCTGACCGGCTACGCAATCACCTATAGCAAAAAGGCCCTCCAATCTGGTTTGGAAATCCGTATCCACATTAATCCCTGGAGGAACATGCAGCTGATTCGGCCTATTATCCATAAACTCAAACCAGTGAGTTCTGGGATTAAATCCTCTTTCCTCGGCGACCTTTAGGCTGATCATTCTCTCGTCAACGTATTCTACTTCGACCCTCTTTTGAAAATCGTCTGACAGATTTTCTATGCTCAGATAAATAGGTTCCTTACCGGTTTTCTCAAATTCTGCCAAAACCGGAGGAGAAGGAACAGCAAACTCTTTACCGTCCCAGGTTAAGTATCGTGCCCGAGCACCTTCATTATTCTGGTTACCAATTCCAAAGTTGAGGTCGTCCCGAGGCCTGAACCCTCGACCAGCTTGTTCCATACTGGCGACTTCAGCTCCAGCTCTATATGCCATCGCCCAACCGTCACCGGAAACGCTAGCCGGACACCAATGATATCTGAACTTATACTTCCACGGTACCGGGGTTTCCGGGTCATAAACGCGGGAACAGGCGGCAGTAGCAAGCACAGTAGCTTTAGCTCTGATAACAACGAACTCACCAGTGCGGTTATTAATAGCGGTAGCGCCAACAACCCGCCCGTTATTCTTGAGAAGGTCTACGACCATCATGCGCTCAAGAACCTGCACACCTCGTTTTCTAACACCTGCGGCCATTTCGGGTTTAACATTCTGCCAGTGAACCCTGAGGAAAGGAACCTTTCTGAAAGACTGAATCGGACGGAGCTTACCATCATCCCATCTCATGGTCACGCCCAGTTTTTCCAGTTCTTCAATAGCCCACTCTCCATTGGCTTGAAGCTTGTAAAGGATAGTCGGATCGATAAAAGGCATGGCGCCATAGAAAAGTCCGCCTCTACCCAACTTATCACATTGTTCATCAAATTCTTTGGGAGTCATCCCACGTGGAAATGCTCCAGCATAGTGGTCAATTCCTATTGCCGAGCTTCCACTTCGGCTTAGATTTGATTTTTCAACCAGGATAACTTTTAGTCCATGTTCCGCTGCTTTGGCGGCTGCCGGACATCCGGCGATGCCTCCGCCTACAACCAGAACATCTGCGTCATAAATCTGGTCGGCAATTTGATCTAACTTCACTTTTACCTCCATTTATTTATTGTGATAAACTTTTTATCATAAAACTCATCGGAAAACCGTAGGATGCAATTAGATTCCGCACAATCTTGCCATAATCTTCAGGCGCCGAAGCAATCCCTGGGAATATTGGGGGCAACATCAGCTAATATATATAATGTTGTCTGTTTCAGCGAAGAGTATAATTCGGTCTTCCAACGGTGAGTTATACCTATCTACTAATCCTCAAGCCAATAGAGCAAAAAACAACGTCCAAACTTCATATAAGTTTGAGCGAAATACTTGTCAGCGTTAGATTTTAAAACAATATCGCTAGATTGTATATTACCCGAAAGGGTAGTATGGGATTTACCCAATGTTTACACGGAACCATTTCAGCTACCAAGATAACAGCAGTTCCTCAAAATATTGCTCTTGGTTAAATATGATTTAATCGGCTAACTAAAATATTGCCTCACAGATTTTCGCAAGATCTCTATCAGTCAATCTCCTGATGTTTGAATCAGCGAAAGGAGGCTTGTTCTCCCTTATTTCTTTGATAATATCTGGAATATGCGGTTTTGTGGAATTATCTTCGTCTAACTTTCCAGGAAAATCAAGGTCACATAACAATTGTTTTACTCGGTCTACAAACAGTATAGCCAGATCGCGATTAGTCTTATTTGCCGGCATTTCACCTAGCATGGTCGCCATCCTGGCGAATTTTACCTCGCACAACGGCAAGTTAAATTCTAAAGCCAGGGGAAGAACCAGACCACATTTATAGCCGTGTGGACCCTTAGCGCTGAAAACAACACCGGCAAAAGCGTGGATAATAGCTAACCCGGATCCCCCGCAGGCGAGCATAGCGAGAGTGCTTCCCAGATGCTGATTAGTTTTAGCTGCTACATTATCCGACAGTGTTGCTTCAACCAAATTATTAATAATAAGGTATATAGCTTCGTAAGCTAGAGCATCTGTTAATGGAGTGCTACCTGTTGACCAGAGAGCATCCAAGGCATGGCTTAAGGCATCTATGCCTGCAAATATCATGGGGTTTTTGGGGCAGGTATTTAAAAGTAATGGGTCCAAAATACTCACTGGTGG
>CAITCX010000412.1 GCA_903890885.1 uncultured Dehalococcoidia bacterium | reverse complement strand
TCTTTCATTTTCTTTCCACTTCTGAGAGGAAACCACATATCCGCCGTTATCAGAGGCGAGCTTTTTAATATTATCGAGCGCAGTGGTAATGTCCTTGACCACGAGCTGAACAGCGCCAGTACGGATTACCTTGCGGTCTACTCCGTTGACGACCCCGCTGGACGGTGTTACGGCAGAAAACTCATATGAATCGGCAGGGCTGCCAGCGGCTATGGGAGCCGGGGCAGCTGCTGGTCTATTGATACCGGGGTCATACTGCTTCGACGCCATTGTGGTAGTCGCTGCATTTGAATGGGGGCTGCCTTTCTCCACAGACGACTGGCTGCTGCAACCCATCGTTATCCATGCCACCATCAGAATAAGTGACAACACCCATACCCATTTTTTCATAATTTTTCTCCTGCTTGTGGCGACCCCGACTGGTGAAGGTCTTTGCCCATCCAATCCTGTCCAGTTATTTATATCAAACGGAAATGTATTAAAAACCTTTTTTCAATAACTGTGGTTGATACTCAATAAACGGTTGATAACCCCAAAGTTTGGCTAACTAATACAATATTAGTCAACCATGATGTATATTGTGGTACTTCAAAGCCAGAATGTAAAGCGGGGGTATATCAGGCTGTCCCTACTGGATCAATATCCAGGGTCCAACCCACCGGATAACTCATTTCCTTTAATAAAATTACAGGATCGGCAGCCCTCAGAATTAGCTGCCAGTGGAAGCGTCCGCGCAGGCGATGGATGAAGGCCGGAGCCGGACCGATCAGGCTGTAACCAGCCAGCCCCCTCGACTCCATTTCGGCCAGCAATCTTTTACTCATTTTTTCCGCTTCTTCCCGGCAGCATTGATCATTGCTGTGGGTAAACATCAGACGGGCCAACCTGCTGAAAGGCGGATAACGCAACTGCCGCCTGTAAGCTATTTCTTTTTGAAAAAAAGCCCGGTAATCATGATCTGCAGCAGGCTGTAATGCATAATGCTCCGGCAAGTAAGTCTGAATAAATACCCGGCCGTCCACCCCACCTCGTCCAGCCCGCCCGGCCACCTGGCTCAACAACTGGAAGGTCCTTTCTCCCGCCCGAAAGTCGGGCAGATTCAAGGCTACATCAGCACTGATCACCCCCACCACTGTCACCCCGGGTAAATCCAAACCTTTGGCTACCATTTGGGTGCCGATCAAGATATCGGCCTCTCTTTGTTTAAATTTTTCAAAGATGACCTGATGTTCCTGCCCCTGTACGGAATCGCTATCCCAACGTATAATCCTCGCTTGCGGAAAAATCTTCGTCGTTTCCTGCTCCAACTTCTCCGTGCCTACACCAAGATGTTTAATTTTTCGACTGAGGCAGCGCGGACAAACCTGCAGCACCGCCATATGAAAATTGCACTGGTGGCAGATCAGGCTATTTTCCGTAAAATGATAGCTCAGGGGCACTTCACACCGTCTGCAGCGAATGACGTAGCCGCAATTGCGGCATTCTATAAAGGTGGCCCCGCCGCGGCGGTTAAGAAAGAGAATGATCTGCTCCCTGTTTTTCAGCGCAGTCTCCATGGCTGCCTGTAAAGATCGGCTGAACAGTGTCAGATTCCCGGCCTTAAGTTCGTCTTTTAAGTCTACGATTTCCACTGACGGCATAGAGGAAACCGTACTATTGGAAATTCTTTCATTCAACTCTAACAGGTGATAAATCCCGTTCTGAGCCCGGTAGTAACTCTCCACATCCGGTGTGGCGCTGCCCAGCACCAGAGTTGCTCCGCTTAACTCCGCCAACTTTCGGGCGGCCTCGCGGGTATGATAACGCGGGGAGGCGTCTACCTGCTTATAGGTCCATTCATGTTCCTCGTCCAGGACGATCAATCCCAAATCCGGCTGAGGAGCAAAAAGAGCCCCGCGCGGCCCTATCACCACGTCGAACTCGCCTTTTTTGATCTTCCACCATTCATCAAACTGCTCTCCCAGTGTCAGTTGGCTGTGCAGAACGGCCACCCGACCAGGAAACCGGGAGACAAAACGGTCGATTATCTGAGGTGTCATTGCGATCTCCGGTACCAGCACCAGTCCGCGTTTACCCTGTTTAACCGTCTCAGCCAGAGCACGCAGATAAATCTCAGTCTTGCCGCTACCAGTCACACCGTGCAGTAAAAAAACCTCCGGGCCGGAGGGCAGAAAGCCTCCTTTGTTTAAAGAAACGCAAATAGTCTGAAAAACCGCTTGCTGGGATAGAGTCAAAGGCAATGGAAAGGACAAATTGACATGGTGGCCGGCTAACGGATCCCGATCCAATCTTACCAACTGCACTTCCAGCCAGCCCCGATTTTCCATGGTTTTTATAATGGAAGATGATATATGCAGCTTTTGGGTGATTTCGCTCTGCGCTACCTGTGAAGACTTCTCAATTAAATAACGCAGTACTGCGGATTGCTTAACCGCCTTTTTGGCAAGTTTCTCAGATAGTAAGACAGCTTCTGCTACTGGAACTGCCAATCGTACCATGGGAATTACACGCGGCTGGATACGGGACTTCTCCAGTTCGTAGCTTCTTTTAATCAAGTTCAGACGCACCAGTTGAGCCAGGACTTTTTGGACCTTTTTGGCCCCGAAAGTTTTAGAGAGCATCTGCTGTCGGATCTTTGGGTGATCCTCAATGAAGTGTAATATACTGAGAGCATCGGATTCCAGATTGCCAGCATCCTCTTTTACCGGTTCGCAGCTTAGGTAGGTAACAACCCGGCGCTCGAAACCAGGGGGCAGCATCAAAGCTACACATTCAAAAAGAGGTGCTAAATAATAATCGCTCAGCCAGCGGGCCAAAGCCAACTGTGCCTGCGTTAGTAAGGGAAGTCTTTCAATAATTCCGCTTATCTCGCGGGTTTCGGGGACGGCGGGGAAACTGGTCAGTTCCATCACCACGCCCTGCAGTACCTTCTCGCCGAAAGGCGCCTGAACAGCCTGTCCGGGTACCACGTCCAGGTCTTCCTGCAGACTGTAACTGAAAGTCCGGCGCTGAGCTATAGGTGAATTGACGCTGACCTCGGCAAATCGCATTGTTCTTCCCTGATTGGCCTTGCCGCCTAAACCTTTAGCAAAGCCAAGAGAGGGCGATAATGACGATATATCGATCCCTCTCTATGCTTATCTTCAATTAAGACTGGCCACCAGTCGGACTATTTGGTTTCAGTAACTGGAGTTTCGGCCACCGGGGCAGCTACGGCGGGTGCCTGTGCTGCAGCGGCATCCAGAGCAACCGCTTCAGGTTCCGGCTTCACAGGTTTAATGTCTTCACCAAATTTCTCGATTCTTTTTTCCTTCAAACGAGAAGCGCGAGAGCTCAAGCCGCGTAGATAATACAGTTTGGCGCGGCGCACTTTACCATGGCGAACTACTTCAACGCCTTCAATCATGGGCGAGTAGATCGGGAAAGTCCTCTCCACTCCGACGCTGTAAGAAATCCTTCTTACGGTGAAACTGGTGCCTGACCCGCAGTTGTGCACCTTGATTACCACTCCCTGGAAGGCCTGAATACGGGTCTTCTCACCCTCAACTACTTTCTGCCTGACTTTCACCGTGTCACCTGGAGAAAGAGTCGGAATTTTAGGATTGGCAATGACTTCTTTGACATCCGTGATGTTCATATAAAAACCCCCTATTTTTTTAGACGGCCTATCAACCTGGACAGAGACCCTGTTAAACGCCTTTTTCCTCTAATTTTTGGGTTGATAAATCAGCCACTATTTCTTGCTCTTTACTATTTAGTTCTGCCATTTTCAATATATCCGGTCGACGCTGGGCGGTCCTTATAATGGACTGCCGCCGCCGCCATTTTGCGATCTCACCGTGGTTGCCTGAAGTCAATATCTCCGGCACTGACCAGTCTCGAAAGACCTCTGGCCGGGTATAATGGGGATACTCCAGTAATCCCCCGGTATGAGATTCATTTATTAACGATTCTCCGGAACCCAGCACGCCGGGCAAAAGCCTGACCACAGCATCTGTCACTACCATCGCCGCCAGTTCTCCACCCGTTAACACATAATCACCGATGCTTATTTCATCCGTCGCAAGATGTTCCCGGATACGCTCATCCACGCCTTCATAATGACCGCATATCAATAATAACCAATCATATTTCGCCAGTTCTTCCGCTGCTTGCTGTGTTAATTTTCGGCCTTGCGGAGTCAGCAAAATCACAGAGCATTTCCTGTTTATGATATCTCCGGCCTGGGCCTGGACAGTTTCGACAGCTTCAAAGACCGGTTCAGGTTTCATAACCATGCCGGCCCCACCACCATAGGCGTAATCATCCGCACTGTGATGCTTATCATGCGTATAATCCCGGATATTATGAATGTTAAAGTTCACTATTCCCTGGTCAACTGCCCTTTTCAGAATACTGCTGCCGAAAGGTCCGGCGAACATCTCAGGAAAAAGGCTAAATATGTCAATGCGCAAATTCTTTAACCCTTATGGGTTTCAGGTTTATGTTCGGTAACAATCCCTGTAATCATTTCAAAGGCATGGGTGATAGCCGGAACGATTACCTCCAGGCACTCACGCACCCCGGCAGGACTGCCAGGCATATTGACAATCAAACATTTCTTTCTGACCCCGGCCACTGCTCGAGAAAGTATCGAGCTTGATGTTTTACCGAAAGTCTCGATTCTCATGGCTTCCGCTATGCCCGGCACCAGTTTATCCAGAATAGGCGCGGTAGCTTCCGGGGTAACATCCCGCAGGCCTAATCCTGTCCCTCCGGTAGTTAATACCACATCCACATCTCCGGAGTCCGCCCATTCAATCAGGCGGTTACGGATAATGTCTATTTCATCCGGCACGATGTCATAACGCACGACTCGGCCATTCATAAGGGCCACTCTATCCTGAATAGCCGCCCCGCTGCCGTCGTACCGTTCGCCTCGCGATCCCTTATCGCTGATCGTCAATATTCCAAATTTGATCACAGTTACACCCGCGTTAATACCAAAACGCACTATATTTTACCATAATCGGGCCTTTTCCGCCAAACTTTGCCCGCCTATCGTTGAAAAACCCTTCTTTATACTGCCCGGTTGCCAGCAGTTAATTTTCAATTTTGCTTATTTTCCAGAAAGACTGTTACCAACCCATTTTCAGTACTGGAATTTTGGAATCCTCTTGATCTCACATCTCTGAAATTATTCCACAATTCCTCACCTTATTTCAAACTCTGGAATGTGGTAAGTCAGTTGCCCCCATTGTTCCTGTGTAGCCCACTCCAATGCTGCCAATACCCAGAATCATTCATTACTGAGGGCCAGACAGGGAAGGGGGGACTATAGGGGGAAGGGTTATTACTAGGTAATTACCGTTTTCTATAGAAATACCGTGAATAGGGTATTGACAAATGCTGGTAAAAGACTAAAATGGTAGAAAGTGGGTATTGGTGGTGAGTTGTCCCATGTTTATCGGCGAATTTGAGTACCGGGTGGATGAAAAAGGCAGGGTACCAATTCCTCCTAAATTCAGAACTGAAGAACTGAAAAAGGACGGAATGGTTCTCACTCCCGGTATGGAAAATTGCATTACCCTCTATCCAGCCTCGGAATGGAAGAAAATAGCCGATGCTCTAACCGCGGGCCCTCTTTTACCCAGTAAGTTACGTAAACTCAACCGCGCGGTTTTCGCCACCGCTTTCAGCGCGGAAATGGACGCTCAAGGTCGCATTATTGTTCCTGCGCATCTGCGCCAGCACGCCGGAATCACCGGTGACGTGGTAGTTACCGGAGTCAACACCTCTATTGAAATCTGGAGCAAGGAACAGTGGGCAACTGAAAGATCCGATAGTCAACAGCAAGCATATCATACTATAGAGACAATGGAGATGCGCTAATGGGTAGCCTGGTTAAAACAACCCATATCCCAGTCTTATCCCGCGAGGTAATAGAAACCCTCGGAGTCCTGCCGGGTGGTCGTTATATCGACTGTACCCTGGGTTCCGGTGGCCATTCCCAGGCCATCCTGGAACACAGCTTCCCGGGCGGCCAGCTTCTGGGTATCGATGCTGATCCGGACGCTGTTCAGAGATCAGAAAACAAGCTTAAATCCTTTGATAAGTCCGTATTGATAGTCAACGATAATTTTGTAAATTTGCGGGATATCTGCGTTAAGCTGGATTTCTTCCCGGTACACGGTATCCTTTTTGATCTGGGTCTGGCCTCCCCACAATTAGAGGAAGATGGACGCGGCTTCAGTTTCCAGCACGATGCGCCGCTGGACATGCGCTTCAGCCCTACCCAGCGCACCACCGCAGCCGATATAGTGAACACCTACCCGGAAATCGAGTTGGCCCGTATCATTAAGACTTACGGTGAAGAAATTCACAGCCGCCAGATCGCCAGATATATCGTACAAAAACGGCCTATCCATACTACCGGACAACTGGCCGAAATAATTGAACAAGCTACAGGCGGCCGCCATGGCAAGATACACCCCGCCACCCGCACCTTCCAGGCCCTCCGCATCGTGGTCAACCACGAGATGGAAAATCTGGAGTCGGCTTTGAGTCAAGCCGTGAGTCTCCTGGGATTCGGCGGTAAGATCGTGGTCATCAGCTATCATTCTCTGGAAGACCGCATCGTCAAGCATTTCTTCCAGAAAGAATCTAAAGACTGTCTCTGCCCGCCCGAAGTTCTGAAGTGCGTCTGTGGGCACAAGGCCAATTTAAAAATCATCACGCGACGGATTATCACTCCCGCCTTTGCCGAAACCGAGATGAACCCCCGCAGCCGCAGTGCCAAATTACGGGGAGCGGAACGCATTATAACTCCGACCCAGCAGTATGAAGAAGCTGCGGAACAGTTAAACTGCTCAGTCGGCATTGTCACCGGGCACTGGAGAAGACCCGGTTTGATAGAAAAATTACGCAAGACATTTCTCTCCATGCAGCACAATAAGCCCACGGGACATCAAAAATAACCAGGAATTAATTGAGGAGCGGCCATGAAAAAGCACGGTATTGTGACAGCCATCGATGTAGGCACTACTAAAATATGCACTATTACTGCTAATGTGGAGGAATCCGGACACCTGCGCATTATCGGCATCGGTATCGCCCCATCGACTGGCATGCATAAGGGACTGGTAGTCAATGTCAAAGAAGCCGCTCAATCCATTCAAGCCTCGGTCAGAAAGGCCGAACTGATGAGCAGTCGCAAGATCGAGTCCGCCTATATCGGTGTAACCGGGCGGCATATCACCTCCGTCAATAACCGCGGCGCTGTCTCCATTAATAATGGCGATCGACTGGTACGCTCAGATGATTTGAAAAGGGTTATAAAAACATCGCAGAACATCCAGGTCCCGGCAGACAGAAAATTGCTGCATATTATTCCCAGGGGCTTTGCTGTCGACGGCCAACCCGGCGTTAAAAACCCTGTAGGCATGCGCGGTCAGCGCCTGGATGTCGAAACTCATATTATTACTACCGCCGTCACTTCCGTCCAAAACGTTATCAAATGCGTCCGCAGCGTCGGAGTAGAAGTTGAAGACGTCGTGCTGGAACCACTGGCGTCCAGCGAGGCAGTATTAACCGAGGAAGAGAAACAATCCGGCGTGATCTTGGCCGATATTGGTGGTGGCACCACTGACGTTGCCATTTTTCGCGACGGCGCCATCTGGCACACCGCCGTTTTGCCAGTAGCCGGGTATCAACTCACGCGTGATATCGCCATGGGTCTGGGCCTGCCATTTGATATTGCTGAAGATATGAAGAAACGCTACGCCAGTGTAATGCCGGTCTATGAAGGCAATAAGAAGCAGACTCCGCAGGAAATGCTGCAGGATGGTCATGGTGTGTCTTACCAGGACCTTTGCGATATTGTCCGCGCCCGAATTGAAGAAATTGTAAGGTTGGTCATGCTGGAATTGCCCCAGACGGATTACGAACAACTTGTTCCCTCCGGCCTGGTTTTCACCGGTGGCAGCTCAAACATGTCAGGTATTGATGCCCTGGCTCGCGATATGGTACACCTGCCAGTCAGAATAGGCGCTCCGAATAATTTGGCTGGACTGCCCGAACGCCTGCACGATCCAGCTTACGCCACCGCCGTAGGCCTGGTCCTGTGGGCAGCCAAGCAGGATGCGCCTCCTCTCTGGCAAAGCAAACGTCTGGGTTTCCTGCGTGTCTTCAGCCTGGTTTCACGCCTGAAGAAATTATTTAATCGAAAATAAACACAACCAATGTAAAAATAAGGGAAGAAGGAAGGAGAGCAAATGGCAAAATCTAGTTTCATGCAGAACCCGGCAAAAATCAAGGTCATCGGTATGGGCGGCGGCGGTTCTAACGCCATCACCCGCATGGTCAGGGATGAGATCAGAGGCGTTGAGTTCATTGCAATGAACACGGATGCCCAGGCCCTGGCTATCACAGAGGCCCCCGTACGCTTCCAGTTGGGAGAAAGAGTCACCCGTGGTCTCGGCGCCGGTGGAGATCCCAGCATCGGTACCAAAGCTGCTGAAGAAAGCCGCGATGAGATCTCTCAGGTAGTCGCCGGAGCTGATATGGTCTTTGTAGCTGCCGGCATGGGCGGTGGTACCGGTACTGGTTCCATCCCCGT
>CAITCX010000411.1 GCA_903890885.1 uncultured Dehalococcoidia bacterium | reverse complement strand
ACTTCTCGATCAGGCTAAACTCGTTGATGAGATAGAGGTGGAGGTTCAGGGAGATAAACTCATCGTTCGTTCCGCTCGAAGTACGCGTCAGGGTTGGGATGAACAGTTTGCTGAAATGGCCCGCCGCGGCGATGACAGGTTAATCGAGCCTGAATCCCCGAATATTAACAGCTGGGATAAAGATGAATGGGAATGGAAATAAAACGTTTCGAGGTCTATTTAGTTAACCTGGACCCAGTGGTGGGAGCTGAGATTCAAAAGACCCGCCCCTGTGTTGTCATATCACCTGATGAGATGAACAGGCATATTGCCACCGTTATTATAGCTCCAATGACTACTAAAGGTCGCCCATATCCCAGCCGTGTTTCCTGCAAGTTTGAAGGAAAAGAAGGCCAGATTGTGCTGGACCAGATGCGCACTGTAGATAAGGTGCGGTTGGTGAGAAAATTAGGGCGGCTCAATAAACCCCAGCATGAGGCTGTACTGGCTGTGCTTGGGGAAATGTTTGCCGAATAGGAAATATTTTAAAAAACCATAAACCGGAAATATTAACAAACAGGCTTAATTATGAAAATACAGGCTAAAGCCATTATATTCGACCAGGGCAATACCCTGATCATAGACCCTTTTTCAGGCATTTTGGAACTGCACAAGCACGAGTTCCGCGGACTTTGCGCAAAATATGGGGTCGAAGTCAGTGAAAAGGAGTTGACCGATCAGTGGATAAAGGCCAATCGTGAAGTTGACTTCCCGTACCTCAGCCATTTCATGCAGGAAGAACCCATCGTGCAGCGCGCGCTGGCCGGACTTAAGGTGGCTGAAGAAACAGCGGCCCAGCTGGGTCTGGAATTACTTAAAGAATACAGGGCCTGCTACCAGGCTTTCATCCGTACAGACCCCCGCTCGGCAGAGGTTAGAGAAACGCTGGGGGAATTGAAAAAGAGGGGAAAGCGCCTGGGAGTATTCTCCAATGACAGGGTGCTGGGACTGGGCATGGCACTGAATCTAATGGCGATAAGACCTTTATTTGAATACGTGGAGACTTCTGAATCGACCGGATTTGAAAAACCGGATCCCAGGGTCTTTGAGCACATTATCGCGCATTTCGGCCTGGCGCCCGAGGAAATAGTATATGTGGGAGACGACCAGATCAGGGATATCGATGCGGCCAAAAAGCACGGATTAAAAGCGGTGTGGTACAAAGTTGACTCCCGCCGATACAGCGAACCCTGGAGAGACTACGAAATACGGGGACAATGCCGGGCGGACGCCGGGGTAAACTCTTTTTCGGAACTGCTGGCTGTTCTGGAATAAAAGCCGTCTTTTACCGACAGGTAGTACTTTTCTCCTGGCTGCACCTAACGTTTTCTCCTGGACAGCGTTATATAAGTATCGGAACAAAAAATAAGGAGGAAAATATGATTTTACGCAAATTGGTTCTAACAGTAGTGGCCCTATTATTATTGTCGTTGCTGGTGAGCGCTGTCGCCTGCACTCCGGTTGAAGTACAGGCTTTGCAGGGGACCCTGAAGAATGTGGACAGCGTTTCGGGAAATGTTACGGTTACCATGAAAGACAACACCACCCAGACCTTCAACTTCTCTGACGTCACAGTGGATACTATCCAGGAGGCCCTGGGCGCAGCCAGCTTCAAGATTGGCGACCTGGTGACCATCAAAGCCGGCAAGGATGGAAAGATCGAAGAAGTTGATTCCCACAATGCTCAAATAGAAGGTGTCATTAAAAGCGTGAGTGCGGATAATGTAACCATCACCACCAATAAAATGAAAGACATCACGCTGAAGATCACAGCCGATACCCTCATAAAGGCCTGGAACGACCAGACACCCACTGCCGCCAACTTGAAGGTCGGGCAAAAAGTAGAGGCCAGCTATGAAGTCAACAGCCTGAAAGCCCTTAAAATCAGCGTGGACACTGGTGATACGGTAAAGGAAATACAGGGTATCATTAAAGCAGTCACTACCGAGCCCAAGACTGTAACCATCACGCCTAACAATAGTGATAACGTCACACTCAAAGTCGTCGCGGAGACCACCTTAAGAATTGGCGACAAGGACAATACCAGCCTTTCCGAGTTGGCACCCGGTATGAAAGTTGAAGCCAGGTATAATACCGGCAATAACGACGCTATCAGGATCAGCGTGAACGCGGGTGAAACGATAAACAATGTGCAGGGAGATATCAAAGCTGTAGATGCTGAGGCCAAAACCATAACCGTTACTACGCAGCACAAGGGCGAAATGGTTCTCAAAATTACCGGGGACACTGTCATCAGAATGGGAGACAGAGGCACCTCAAAATTTGAAGATTTAAAGGCCGGTCAGAAGATCGAAGTCCGGTACGGCGTGACCAACAATACCGCTATAAGAATCAATATAGACGCCGGTAAAAACAATCAAACCAATGGACAAACCAACGAACAAAATAATGGGCAGCACAACGGGCAAAATAGTAATCAGAACAACGGACAGAACAACGGACAGAGGAATAATCAGAACAACGGTCGGGGAAACGGCCGCTAGGTTGCAGTTAAACAACTATTAAATATTTACCAAAACAGTTGGCCCGGCCCTCAAAAAGCCGGGCCAACGCTTTTTCAGGTCAGCTATCTTAGCGCGCGCTAACAGAATTAGGCAGGCACTCATGGATCTAATAGTAATTGCAACAGCCGGCACCGCCGCCATTTTAAACTTTCCAGGAAATGGTGAAGGGCTTTTACTTTATGGTTTTCTCTCTAGAGTCCCCGGTATATCTCTCGACGATGCCCCACACGCACAACAGTGACAATGTGCTCACCATCATCAATAGAGTAGATTATTCGATAGTCACCTTGACGGATTCTCCATAAACCGGTACTTTTAACTTTTTCGATGCCTCGAGGTCGCGGCGTTTGGGCCAGGCCTTTAATAGATTCAATAACTGCCTGAAAATCTGACTTCTCCAGTTTATTCAGCGCACGTTGTGCCTGACGCCTTAAATCAACCCTGTACACTAATCGGCCTTCTTAGTATTATCTTGCCGTGATTCAAGGTAACTCTCTAAAGACAGGGTGCCTTCGGCCTTCGTCAGGGATGCCAGTCCCTCAGAAGCGTCAATTTCGTCCTCTAATTTGGCGATTATTGCCTCTATCAGCCAATCCCGCATGGTCTTTCCTTTCAGGGAGGCAAAGGCCTTGACCCGATTTCGTAAATCAGGGTCAATATCCAGATAATACTTTGTCTTTTTCGCAGTAGTCGGCATTATCCTACCCTCCACTTATACCATATATATGGTAATTATGGTAAACATATCGAAAGTTGTCAAGGCCCCTAAGGCTATTTCAGTCATCATTACAACAGCTTAGGTTGCTTTACGCCGATAAGCCCCAGGATTGGCATGGCCTTCTGTTCCGAATGAAAGACAATCGCTTTTGCTGGTAATATCTTGTGCCGGTCAGAATTCTATTTCATTTCAGGCAAAGCCGAGAAACCGGATTTGACGTTTAAAGCCTCATTGATATACAGGTACCGGTCGGTTGAAGCCTGGTAAGCCGGCCAGCTAGCCAGCCCTGGAATATTCGGATCACCTGTTTTCGCAAACCGGGTCCACATAGCCATCATAGTTTCTGATACCTTTCTATCCACTTCATTGAGGCCCGGGTCTTTGACCAATGAAGGCAGGTAAGGAGAGAATTTACTGTAATACCCGTCCGTCCAGGCGGACTGGTTGTCCCAATCACCAAACACGTAATTTCGCTCAAGAGTGTGCACCGCCGTCATACCTTCCTGCCGCCATTTGTCCGGCACATAATCAAACAGGCAGGCATAACCTTTTACTCCGGCTTTATCTAATGCGTCAAGCACCCAGGCATCTGCGGCGGGAATATAAGGATAGATGCCTGTCGGGCTGGTACCCGCCAGCTCTCCCAGGCTGGTTAAGGCTATAAAAGGCACGGCATTCATTTTCCCGGACGTGACGATGTTTACCGGTGTGTCCGGTAAAAACCAGCCGTCCACTGCCGCTATAGCCAGGCCGCTGCCGCTCGGATTAGCTGCCAGATCAGCTTTAAGGATCTGCTGCCAGGGCAGGGCACGGGCAGATTTAAGCGGATCGGCTGAATTGTCTACACCCAGTTTAGTGAAAAATCTCTTACCGAGTGCCTCTACATCGTTCAAAGTCGCGGCAGGAGAGTCAGGTATTATTGAAGTACCGCTCTCCGCGATGGCCCGCTGGAAAAGCCCTTTGGCCAGTGGTGAAACCATCATTTGCGTTACTTTGGCCCCGCCTCCTGACAGACCGAAAATAGTGACATTAGCGGGGTCACCGCCAAAGACAGCTATATTACTCTGAACCCACTTCAGTGAAGCAATAATATCCAGAAACAGGTAGTTACCAGAGACGCCGTTGGGAGATTCTTTATCAAGCAGCGGGTGAGCCAGCAAACCCAGCGCACCCAGTCTCATATTAACGGTTACCAGTACGATGCCGTTCCGGGGCAAACGGGGCAAATTGACCACTGCTTCGTTGCCGCTGGCTTGAGAATAACCACCCTGGTGGAGCCAGACCATAACCGGGAACTTCTCAGCAGTGGTTTTGGCAGGTGTTAAGACATTTAGATAAAGGCAATCTTCGTCTTGCGTCAGGCCTGGAGTTACCAGGGGTTGCGGGGCGATGTGGCTGAATTCCACGCACTGGCGGACGCCTGACCATGAAGCCGGGGGTTGCGGCGCTTTCCAGCGCAGGTCACCCACCGGAGGCGCTGCATACGGGATGCCTTTGTAGATAGTGACCTCTTTGCCGGACTCCCCGATCAGTGCCCCTGATATATATCCGCTATCTATCTTTACAGGATCAATAAATCCGTTTTGGGCCGGGGGAGCGTTTGTGACAGCCGGTACCGGGGTTGTTGGGGCCAGGGATGCTGTTTTGAGCGTTGCTGGTGGTCTGGATGTTGGTGGATTACCCTGTGTCGGGGTTGTTGTGGAAGTGATAACTGACACAGGAGCTTTGCCGGTACAGGATGAAAATATGACGGCCGCAATAACCAGAATTAACAGGATCTTGGATCTCATCAGAAAACTCCCCCTGGGTCTTTGGTTATCATTACCATAAAACGGCATCTCTAACTGTTATTTTTAACCGCGTCCAATTTTGCCCTGGCTTCAGGTGCAGCGGAATGAAGTTTATTGACTTTATCACAGGGATATTCGCTGCAATAGCCGCAGTTGATTAGTTTTCGCTGCGAACCGCACTTTCTGATATCACATATCAGGCAATAGGCCACCTGACTCCTGCCTGCTGCCAGGCAGCCTTCGCAATT
>CAITCX010000410.1 GCA_903890885.1 uncultured Dehalococcoidia bacterium | reverse complement strand
GTCTGTACGTCTTCGAGGTGGAAACTGAAGATAGCTGCGGTTACCGCGAAGTGGCGCATGCGGCTGTGACTTACTGCTGGTCCGACAAAGCACCGGCGTATGCCTGCGTGATCCAGCCGGAGCCCGGCAGTCTGTATTGCGACAATTGCGGGACTAAATTATCCGAATCGGTCGCCGCAACTGTTGCTACTGGTTCTAAACCCAGCCAGGTGACCCAGGAAAAGACCTCCGCAGCATGGTGGCTGTTGCCCATCTTGTTATTTTGGTTGGGAGGTCTCATCGGTTGGTTGGCTGTTAAAAATAGAGATAAAAGCAAGGCTGCCAAACTGCTGTGGACCGGAATCGTTTTGACCATACTTTGGATAATTGCCATGATCGCTATAAGTGCAGCTATAGTAAAATCCAGTACATTTTTTTAAACAATCACAAGCAACTCAGGGACTCCATGCAAGTTGACTCCTTGCCTGGTTCGGGCTTTTGCGTATGACAATTAACCCTATTACGCTGTAAAGTTAAACAATAGCTGTATTTACTATATTTTAAATAACCGCTAATTAAGGCTCTTTAAAGCGGTTTTCCATTTCCTTCAGGAACTTGTCTACTTCTGGCGAGAGAGTTGATTCTTCGGGGTTTCTATCGAATGTAAACCTGGAATCGTATTGACGTTCTAACTCGTTGACCATGGCTTTAAGTTTGCGATCCTTCTGTACGGCAATTTCGATAGTCTTCAATTGACTTTCAGCATTGAGGACGTCTTCTTCATCAATTGAGATATCATATAGTGAGAATAGTGCTTTCTTTATCGCCAGGATTCCCAAATAGTCTTCTTCTAACTCAGCGTATTGAGGCAAATGAGCCAGAAGAGTCAAGGTTTCAACCCCGGCCTTTTCGGCTTCCTGTGAAATCAGATTGCAAATGGTTGTGGGACCTTCGTAGCGGTTCTGGTTTATGGCTAACTTCCGGAGCTTTGCCTGTAAACGTTTGTTAGAAGTGCCTCCGCTCACTATTATCGGCCTGGTATGCGGAACTGCGTCATAAAAACTGCCTATCAGACAATATCTTTTTATCCCAAGTGTCTTAAGAAATTGCCAGACCAGGCTGGTATAGGCTTCTCCCATGTTATGGGGTTCCAACAGGTGAATAAAAACCAGATCGTTCTCATTATCACGTATAGCGTAGCTAACAACGGTGTTAGGAATTACCAATTCACGAGTTCCTTTCTTAAAACGGGTGGTTGGGCGATATCGAGTAAAGTCATAAAAGCTTCCAGGCCTGATCAGCCTGGCTAATACAGTAGATCCATAAAGTCTTTCCAGGTTTTGGAGCACCAGTGTTCCAACTGAACCGGCATCAACCCACGGCCTTAGAACCGCAATAGCATGAGGTTCTTTAAGTGCGGGAAAGGGCTCTTTAACTTCAAAACCCCCAATTCTCATAAGCCCAGTATAGCACAAGGCAGCAGGCTTGGTTTAGCTAAATTGGAAAAACCCTCACTGTTACGAGGTCTAGTAGCTTCAATAGTGCACCTATTTGTATCCCAAAAAGGCAATATCACGATGTGTATTAGCAGTACTATGCTGATTGCAGTTTAAAAAATTTAAACACAATGAGATTAATGAGCAATCACACTTCTATTAAAAACGGTAAATCAAAAACCACGAATTAAACCAAACGTGTTGTACGCTCAATAGGGAACATATTCCGTCCGGAAATGCACAATAAGACACGGAAAATTTACCATAAAAATACTATTGCAACCACTATTTCAGCAAAAAAGTGTATGATGACGTCGAAGTAGTCAGGAAAATAGATCATTTCACCAAGAAAGCCGCAGTCGGGCTAACTGGGTTTATCTGCCTGTATGGGCGAAAAGCTCACCAATTATATTGGTGAATTGTATAGCGTGATATACCCGTGGCTCTGGTTATTCCTCGGATACCCCGTCCTCCTTGCCACTGTCGAACAACTTCTGCTACCTTCACTCGGGAAACCTCCTTGT
>CAITCX010000409.1 GCA_903890885.1 uncultured Dehalococcoidia bacterium | reverse complement strand
GCCTTGCTGACTTGAAGCTGTAACTCGCCCAGGGCTGTTTCCCAGATTTCTTGGGCTGTTCTGGTTCTCAAGTGTTGATTTTACTCCGATTCGAGCACAAAACTCTCCCATGGACAATAGTTCAGGTAATATGTTCGAAAGATGATTTTCTATTTAATAGCTCAAATAGGATAACTCTCCAGCCGCTTGGCTGGCAAGGATTCCAGGGTTTATTGCTGGTGAGTTTTGAGGTCCTTAACCTCATGCAAAGACCATAAAAGGCGCCAAAATGGCCCATATTCAGGCCTTTACCCTCGATTTAATTGTTGATCTGAAAGTTAAGTGCTAGAATTCAGTAGAAGGAGGAGTCGCCATGCGCATAGTCTATATGGGTTCTCCCGAACTGGCGGTTTTTCCACTCGAGCAATTGTTGACTAACGGCCATCATGTCGCTGGTGTGTATACTCGCCCCGATAAACCGGCGGGACGTGGCAGGGAAATCCTGGCTACACCGGTAAAAAGGGCCGCCCTGTCATGGAATCTGCCGGTTATACAAGTGCCAGGTTTTAACCAACCTGAGGCAGCCGAGCAATTGGCTGCCTTTAACCCGGAGGCCATTGTGGTCGCCGCTTTCGGTCAACTGTTGCCGCAGGCGGTACTGGATATACCTCGTTATGGTTGTTTGAATATTCATCCTTCTTTGTTGCCGAAGTATCGTGGGGCTTCTCCCGTGATAAACACCATTCTGGCTGGCGATGAGTTTGCCGGGGTAAGCGTGATGCGCCTGGACGCCGGTATGGATTCGGGGCCGGTCTTCATCAAGGCGCAGGTCCCTGTACTGTTTAACGATACTGCGGAGTCTTTGACTCCCCGCTTGTTCCGTGCAGGTGCGCAGATGTTGCTGCAGATCCTGGCAGAACTGCCCTCCGGAAATAGAATGCCGGAACTGCAAAACAAGGCTTTAGCTTCTTACACATCCGAAATTGACAGGGAAGCCGGAAAAATCGATTGGCAGCGAACGGCGGCTGAAATAGGCCGAATGGTGCGCGCTTACCAGCCATGGCCAGAGGCCTATACGTTCTGGCAAGGTAAACAATTCATTATCAAAGAGGCCCTGCCGCTTCAGGGGGAGGCAAAAACAGTTCCCGGAACTGTAGCCGCACTTGCTCAAAATGCGGCAGGGGCTGCTTTTGCCGTGGCTACCGCCCGGGGAATGCTGGGAGTCATAAACCTGCAAGTAGCCGGCAAAAAGACCATGTCTTCCGAGCAATTTATGCGGGGACAAAGGAACTTTGTCGGAGCCGTTTTGGGGTAGATGACGGGTTGCAGTAATAACCAGATCTGTTAAAATTAGTGAAACTTATTAGATATCGAGGAGCCGCATGAGCGATCCCGGGCCAAAGACCAGTGATAACCATGTGTTGTTGCAGCGCACGCTCGCCTCTATCATCGCTATTCCCGTTATCGTTGTCGCAGTTTGGTTCGGCGAGCCCTGGTTGACCCTTTTGGTGGCGGCCTGGGGCGTAGGGGCCGCCTGGGAATTCTACCACATCATCGAGAAGTCCAAAGGGCTGGCGCCCCTGACAGTTTTTGGGATGCTGTGGACATTGCTCTTTATAATTAGCCCGCATGCCGCCGGTATAAATATATTTCAAAAAATTCAACCGTCTTCGCTGCTTTTAACTACCGCCGT
>CAITCX010000408.1 GCA_903890885.1 uncultured Dehalococcoidia bacterium | reverse complement strand
TTATTCGGCCTGGGATTTTTCATTCAGCAGTTTTTATTGAGGAGGGCCTTCGCCATTTCGGCTGAAGCCCCTCTGATTATCGCTTTCGGCATCGCTCTTATCATTCAGAATGGAGTACAGATCGGTTTTTCCCCCTTGTTGAGAGGCATTACCACCAGCTATTCTATGGCCAGTTTTAACCTGGGTTCGCTTCAATTCCCTGTCTCATATTTACTGGATTTTATTGTGGCCCTGATAGTCATGCTGGCTTTCCGGGAGTTTTTTACGCGCACGTACATGGGCAGGGCTATCACGGCGGCTTCCCAGAATAAAAAAGCCGCCCAGTTGATGGGCATCAACACCAAAATGATCTACGGTTTTGCTTTTGGCCTGGCCATGATTTCGGCGGCCATCGCCGGGACCTTTATGGGTATGACCTTTCCGTTTACGCCTGTCTCCGGCACCCAGTTTTTGATTATAGCCTTCGGCGTGGTCATCATCGGCGGACTGGGCAGTTTATTAGGTACTTTCCTGGGCGGTTTGATCCTGGGCCTGGTGCAAACGCTTACAGCCTACTATTTCGGCTCAGCCACGCAGATGTTGTTTGTCTATCTGGCGGTATTGATAGTTCTGGCCATCCGGCCGCAAGGCCTGTTTGGACGTTAGGGGTAGAATGAAGTCATTGATATCCAAAATAAGTCCCGGGTACCTCGTCACCGCTGTGGCACTCATTTTGCTGGCGGTACTGCCGGTAGCTAATATGCCCAGGGCCTGGATATTGTATGTTTTACTTTTCCTGATCTACCTGGCCATGGCTAATATGTGGAACCTTATTGCTGGTTATGCCGGTTTGATTTCCCTGGCGGCACCGGCTTTTTTGGGTATTGCCGGTTACACTCTGGCTTTATCCACCTGGTTCGGCATTCCCTGGTGGGCCGGCCTGATCGGCGGAGCGATATTGGCCGGGATATTTGCATATTTAATGTCCTTTGCTGTATTTCGGCTCAGCGGGGTTTACTTTTCAATCGGCACACTGGTCGTGCCGGAAGTCCTCAGGCAGGTCTTTTACCTGTGGCGGCCGGTCAATTTACCGCTGACAGGCGGTGGGGCCGGCTATACTATCAAGGGTGTCTCGGGTCTTTCCATGGGCCAGATTTACTGGATGGCCCTGTTGGTGGCAATTCTTTCAGCGGTTGTTATCAGGATTGTCCTGCGCTCTAACCTGGGTTTGGGCCTGGCCGCCGTCCGGGATAACCAGAGAGCGGCTGCCAGCAGCGGCGTCAACACCTTCCGCATCAAGCTGTATCCCTTTATAATATCAGCAATTTTGACTGGCCTGGCCGGAGGTCTTTTCTTTGTATACCAGCAATACATCGAGCCTGGCAGCACTTTCAATGTAAAGTGGACCATGATTATCTTGCTCTCGACAGTCATCGGCGGTTTACGCACAGAGGGCGGCCCGATCATCGGATCAATCGTCGTGGTCTTCCTCTATTTTCTGCTGGCCAGATATGGCAATTACAGTCTCCTGTTGCAGGGAGTGATCCTGATTGTAATCATGCTTCTGTCTCCGCAGGGCCTGGTGGGCATCGCGCAAAGATACTCATTTTTCAACCGCTTTATGGCCTGGATGGGTAAACCTCTAATTGCAGCTAAATAATCGTAAATTCTAATTTCTACATGCTCAATATATCAGCTGTATAGTCTCCTCTTTTTTCCTCGGTCGGTTCTTGATATTCCCTTTCCGTTCGATTATCTTGGTATTAATAAAATATGTTTTTAATAATTACCGGTTAATGTTTCTGCAGGAGGAGAACTTATGAACAAACCATTAGGGTATATCGGCACTTTGGCTGTCACCTGGGAAAATGGGGAGCGCAACATTTTTGAGATAGCCCAAAAGGAGGGGCATATATGGGTGGGCGAACACCCGGTGAGTAGCAGAAATGAAAAATCCCTTCAGGGTGTTTTGCGTGAGATCAGCGAAGTGATGAATAACCCGCCGCAAAAAATCAGGCAGCACACCTGGATTGAACTGATTGCGCCTTTGCAGTTTCCTAAATAAACCTGAATGACAGTGGCTAAAAGGCTAAAAAACAGATGATTAAGAATAACGCGGATGAAAAGATATCCGGTTTGCTGGAAGAATTAGCATCC
>CAITCX010000407.1 GCA_903890885.1 uncultured Dehalococcoidia bacterium | reverse complement strand
TTAAGGGCATCAGCAGCTCAATGCAGTTGTCCAGGATAAGCTTACGGTCATTCTCCGCCAGGTTGCTGAGAGCGGGAATAACGTCCATGTCATTGCTGTCCACGATACTGTCCTGGTACTTCATGGTGATGGCCAGCGGAGCGCTGGATGAGAAAGAAATGTTTGACTGGGTATTATTACCGCTGAAGGCCACGGTAGTGAAATCCCGGGTGTGAGCGGAAGGTAATAGAAGATAGACCCCCTGGCTCTGCATGCTGTTAGCCACCGTGGTCACCAGGGTTGCCGAAAGCTGGTCTAAATCCAGGTCACCCTCTTTGTCCATGGCGAATCTTTTCAAAGCCTGCAGGTAATCGTATCTCTGGCGGAAGAACCACTTATCTACCACATTCTGTAATCTTGAAAGTAAAGGTTGGAAAATGGCGGCGATCAAGAACACTCCGGTAATCGCCAGGGCCTGTGAAAGGGGATTGATCTTATTTTGAAAGGTTGTGGTCAGTAGCAGGATGAAGCTGCCAAAAACACCAAAAATAAACATGCTGATTAAAGAGTAGGAAGCGCCCTTGCGCAGCACTACCCGTATTTCCATCAGGCCGTATTTCAACATGGCAATGGTGGCCAGAATGCAAAAACCGATATTGCCGATGATGCCCAGCGGGTATATGCCTATTCCCAGCACCGGTAGATAATCCGAAGTGCCTCCTATGAACATGGCCACTATACCTGCCACTATATACTGGTTGCGAATTCTCTCATCCACATCGCGGGTGGGCCGGAAGTTCTTGATCAGGGTTGCCATGCCCAGCGCGATCGGAACATAGACGCACAGAACATAAAGCGGGAAAAGCGGGGCTATCACCGGCGCTTTGCCGTACCACATCTGTTGCATACTACTGAAAATCAAGCCAGTGGGAATTAAAGAGATTACAATAATCGTAGCCGCCAGCAGAGTTACCAGGAGTTTCCTGGAACCCCGGGAGCCGGTAACGGCACATGTGAACCAGTAGAAAGACAACGCCGCGCTTAAAATAGAACCGAAGACAAAATTTTCCCAAAAGGCCGCCTGACTCAAATCGGGGGCTGCCCGCATCATGAAAATGAAGATTCCCCAGGTGGCCATAAAGCCCAGAAAGATGCCGAAGGGGACGCGAGCAACATCGTGCCTGCCTTTTATAATCAGCAGCGACAGCAGTGCTACGCAAAAAATAAATTCAATTACTGGTAAAATAAGATACAGACTCAACTATGTCTCCTGGTTTCCTGGGCAGCCCTTTTATCTGGTGGGCGCCAACGTTTTAGCTCCTGAACCCGTCAATTCCTGGATATCATTTTCCAGCGCGTTCATCCTGAGGGGGCGCTGCATCGCCAGTTCATATCCGGCCTTATGCCTGACCCGGAAATAGTTGGTAAAGCTTCCGGGCTTTAAAACCGTCACTTGCAAAGGATAAATCTCCATCATCCCGGCCAGGTCCCGGTAACCCACATCCAACTTGACTAGTTCACTGTGTATGGCATCCGCTAATTCTCGCGGTTGTGACTCTGTAGTGGTTTCAAGATAAATATGTAAAGCAGGTTTGCCTTCTATAGTTTCCTTGCGGGCAACCCAATCCTCATATTGGATATCTGCGGCTGAAATAGCCTTTAAAATGGTTTTTTCACAAATCCGGGTAAACCCGGCTACATCAATCAGATCATCTGCCCGGCTCTCAAAGACCATCTGTGGCAGGTTGATGCCGGCTTCGCTGTCTCTCAGATCACGGATCTTGATCAAATGCCCCAGCCTGTAGCGTATAAAGGGCATTCCGTGGAAACTGGATATCACCAGTTCATAACGTTCTCCGGGCTTTACCTCGGATAAAAGCACGGTTTTGGGCATGTAAAACACATCCTCGCGGGAACGCGCCCATTCGTCCTCAGGAATAAATTCATAAAAATTAGAGTTGGGTATAAAGGTCATGCCTTTGCGGGTCCAGCTCTGCACTGCCATGATGCCAGCTTCAGTACAGGCATGGAACTGGTAGGGATATGCCCCCCAATATTTGTAGACCTGTTCGGCATAGGCATCAGTGTCGATGCCCCAGCAAATTAAGGCTTTCAGCGGCCAGATGTCCTTGGGCAGCATTTGGCGCTTTTCCAACTTGCTTTTCAGGTAAGCCCTCGCCACCCGGTAAAATTCGCCAGGGTGCCCTAAATGTTTGGAAATCCCGCCGCTCTTGGAACGATTATCGAATTCAACTCCGGTTTTAACCAGCACGCTGGTCATAGCTACCAGAATGTCCATGCCTGTGCGCAGTGAACATTCAAATCCTCGGGTCATTTTCTCTCTGAATTCCAGATTGTCGTGATCATCGGAAGGGATGATCGGCCGCATATTGAAAGACTTGGAGGCGCCTGAAGCCAGAAATCCTGAAAGATAGGGTTTAGGCGCCACGTTGAAAAGTACACGGTCATTCTCAGCCACGCTGCTCTGGCCTCTGCCTTTTGAACAGGCCAGTATAAAAGCCCCCATCAAATGCTCAAGCTGTTTTTTGTTAGCTTCCTCTGTGATGGGCACTTTACGAAATGCGATTGAACCGCCGAAAGTCTGCGCCCAGCCTACCGGTTTTCCGGATAATGCGCTCTCGTCTTGCTTTTCAAGCTCAGGTAAATAATCTTCGTATCTGGTCAGAGGGACTAACCGCCGGAATTCATTCATGTTTTGGGGAATATTGCGGCCCATAATTTTTTGTCCCAGCCGGCTGCCTGCCATCTTGCCGATCTGCTGAAGCAGTAAAGACTCCTGTATAGACATGAATTGGTTCACGCTTAAATCCAGAAATCCGCAGTATTTCAACCAACTGCGGTCCGTCTCAGATTTCACGATGGGGTATTTCATTAACTGGCCCTCCCTTCTTTTCGAAAGTGACTTAATAACTTGCTCTAAGTCAACTACTAAAAGGTCATATGAGATGGTATTATCAAGCGTTTATTCGCCATCGCGGTCAGATTACCTTAGTCACCAAGGCTACTAGTACTTTGGTCAGCAAGGATCTAATATCTATGTTATTAATAATATTCGAGATTGAAGTGGGCTTTAGCTACCAGTTTGCCACTGCCATTTCAAGCATTTATTTACGATTGACTAGGTACAACCCTACTCAACTTTCAACTTCAACCGATTCTAAACGATTGTATAGACGAGTTGTCATAAAAGAGTCACGAATATTCACAAATTAATCACAAATTAATCACAATATTGGGTGCATCCTGGCTTTGCCCCGCAAGTCTTTCAACCCTGTAATTATTTTTCACATCGTAATAAAACTTGCTTTGAAGCCCACAAATATTTATCATTAATACTATATTTTTAAAGAGGTAAAAACGATGGAACTGGGACAGTTGTTCAACCTGGAAACCTTCAAAAGCCTGTGGCTGCCTATCATCAGCGGTATCGTCATCATGATAGTTCTGTTTATCCTGAGACATTATCTTTATAGATATATTCGCAAGATGGCTGAAAAAACCGTTACCTGCTTCGACGATATTATGGTGCATGAAACACGTATTCCTACCATTTTGTGGTGTGTCTGGATAGGTATTTTCAGCGCCTATAAACTGGCCGTAACGCCCGAGAGTTGGATGGGACTGGAGAACAAGATCATTCCTGTTCTATATACGGCTATCGGTATCTATACCATCATCATGGTGATCATGGCTGTCTTCAAGTGGTATCAGAAGGAGATTTGTGCGGCTACCTCTAGTTCACTGGATGATATCATCATGGGTACTCTCATCTCGGGTACTCCCATCGTTGGCTCTGTGCTGACTATTATCCTGGTGTTAGATATGCTGGGCTACAGTTCAGCAACTGTCAATGACTGGTTATTCTCGCACGGCATTAAAATAGCCATTTTAACCATAATCATAGTTTTGCTGCTTTTATTGTCTGTTCTGATAATTCCTCGCGTGATAGAAAAAGCGGTCCGCAACGCCCGCGCCGAACAGACTGAAGAGGAGCTCAAAAAACGTTCAGACACACTGGTCGGCGTCATTGTGACTACCATCCAGATTGTCATCATCTTCATGTTCATCCTGATGCTTTTGACCGAGATAGGCATCAATGTTACAGCTATCCTGACAGGCGCCGGGGTCATCGGTTTGGCCATCGGTTTTGGTGCGCAATCCCTGGTAAAGGACATCATTTCCGGCTTATTTATCATCATGGAAAACCAGTACCGCAAAGGAGATGTCATCAAGATTGCCGGGGAGTCAGGTGTAGTAGAAGAAATCAACCTCAGACGCACCGTCTTGAGGGATATGGATGGCGTCTATCACGTGGTGCCTAATGGTGAAATCCGGGTTTCCAGCAACTCGACTAAACAGTGGTCCAGAGTCAATCTGAACGTCTCAGTGGATTATGGCACCGATCTGGAAAAAACCATGGCGGTTATTAACCGGGTTGGCAAAGAGATGGTAGAAGACCCGGTCTGGGGAGCCTTCATCACCAGCGCTCCGCGCGCGCTGCGTGTGGACAAACTGGGAGATTCTGGTATAGATATCAAAGTAATGGCCGAAACCCGGCCTTCGCGCCAGTGGGAAGTTGCCGGTGAATTGCGTCTGCGCATTAAGAAGGCTTTTGATCAAGAAAAAATCGATATACCTTACCCGCACACCAAAATATACTTCGGTAACCAGCTTCCAAAGCCCTGAAATGGTGGAACAAACCGAATTTGGAATTCAGGTCATTTCTTGGAGAGGATTGACGGCCACAGGTGTTATTTTATAATCGCCTGTTAGCCAGCATTCAACGCACCGGCCCTGCGTACAAAAAGCCTTGTACAGGTGCAGCAGGCCCTGCTGCCGCAGAGCGGTATTCACCAGACTCTTTCCGCTTTTTAGCTGTCCCAGCATATGCTTTTGTATAGTATTAATCTCGCAAGGCGGTTACCGGTAATAAAGTTTCTCCAGCGCGCCGGTTAAAACCTTCTCACCCTGCAGCCTGCTCCAGGCTATGAAATAGGGTAAAACCACATTGACTACTATCTCGGTCGCCCGTTCCCTGCCTAATAGCCATCTCCCGTTCTTGGCTTGAATCGTAGAAAAATCATAATGGCTGGACCAGTATCCCTCTGACCTCACCATAAGTAATGGCAGCAGATCAACCTGGCTTTCCTGGCAAGTCAGTTTTCCTAAAACCCTGCGCCAGGTCTCTACCCAGCCATATCTTCGAAAACGTATTATCAGACTGGCCAGAGCGATGATGCGCCTTACCGGATAATTGCCCGGCCTTACTTTGAAAAGGTCCCATTCCCGGTGGGACATAGCCTGAACAGGTACACACTTTATCCAGATCTTCTCCAGCTCCTGTATATAATCCTCGCTGGTACAATCTAACCCTCGCTGCGCAGGCAACAGGCCGGCCTGTCCTAATAACCGCGCCTGGACATTCAGTAAACCCTCTCCATCTCTCGCCATTGAACTAAAGATCTTCAGCGGCATCCGGCGGGCCAACTCCAAAAAAGGCCCTTTGTTTTTAGAATATCCCAGGGCTTCCAAAAGTCCCGCAAACAAGGCCTGTTCAGCCTCCATCGTCTGAATATCCACCCGGAAACGTTCTGCCTTTTCCTCCAGCCTGCTCTTGCCTAACCTTTCCAAACAGGCAGCCAGCCTAAAGGACTGTATTCCTTGGCAAGGCAAAACCCGTTCTACCTCCTCTGCCATAGAACCCGGGTCTTTGTCCAGCACCACTGTGGGGATGATCCTCCCGTCTTCCAAACGGGTCTTGCTGCAGTTGTCCTGCCGCCAGGCAACATGCAGGACAACTTTATTGTATTTGGGGTCCCGGCTATGCCCGTGGGTTTCCCAACCAGAGGTACAGCTGTGAATTTCAATGCAGCCTTGATTGACATTATCGCCGACTGAAACTACCGCGTCACGAAAATCGCCTCCGCTGCTGTCATTAAATCGCCCGACATAGATTACATCAACTGACTGGCCGTCAGTGGTGACTACTTTGCGTTGTGTCTCCATCTGCTTGAGCCAAACCCGCACAACTTCACTCTCGGGAACATCCATGTATTATCGCCTTAAAACTTTCCTTATTGTTACACGTTTCCGTGTACCTGTCAAGCAATTTACCCGCTAATGTTTTTTTATGAAGATTAAAAAAGGATAGCGGTTAAAATCGTTCTAGGTCGTCTTCGCTGTATACTTGAAATCGGCTTTTTCAGCCACAATTGAGAGAAGTGTAACTGAAGCGCCCCGCGGTTCATACATGCCCGTCTCCCAATCGCTGATGGTCTGCTGCCGTACACCCAGGCTCTCGGCCATGGCCTGCTGAGA